>JANNKI010000046.1:0-2149 GCA_031396225.1 bacterium
GCCCTCGCGGAGATGAAGGCCCGCGTGCGGCTCATCACGAGTCGCACCGGCGGACGAAGCATGAAGGCGGTGGCCGCGGAACTGCGGAGCTACCTCACCGGTTGGAAGCTGTACTTCCAACTGGCCGAGACGCAGAGCACGTTCCAGAGCCTCGACGAATGGCTCCGACGACGACGGCGTGCCGTGCAGCTCAAACAGTGGAAGCAGGGACCGACCGTCTACTTCGAACTTCGCGCCCGGGATGTGCCGGTCCGCGTCGCTCGGGCGGCGGCTGCCCATGCGACCCGCTGGTGGGCGAGGGCGGCACACGGCGCGCTTCAGACCGCGTTGCCGACCTCCTACATCGACCGGCTCGGCGTACCCCGCCTTGCCGGGCGCTGAACCATCGAACCGCCGGATGCGGACCCGCATGTCCGGTGGTGTGGGAGGGGAGTAGCGGGGCGAACCCGCTACCCCCTATCCCGATTCGTGCCGGGTGCCCACGCGAAGGCGACTTTCAGCGGACCAATCGGAATGCCAGGCTCGCGTGCGTGCCGCGCACGGTGGCGCCCGTCACGTGCCCAGCGCCCCCCGTGCGACGCCAGCCGAGCGCCAGCGACAGGTCCACGCCGCTCGCCGGCCACCATCGGAGCACACCGGTCATGTCGTCCGTCACCTCGCTCACGCCCTCGAGTGTTTCGACGGGCGGCACGGGGGAGCCCGGCACGAATGGCTCGTCGAGATCGTTCTCGCCCTTCCACGTGCGCGTGCTGATGCCGGTGAGTTGCCAGTCCACGCGCGGGTCCCAGCTCACGCGCATGCGCAAGCGGCGGGAGTCCGGACCGGTGGGGAACCCGAGCGGGGCGCCCTGCGCTGTGAACGCGCGGCCAAAGAACGAGGTGTAGACGTAACGCGAGAGCCACGTGTACTCGGTGTTCCACGTGAGCCGCGTGAAGCCGCGCGTCCAGGCGCCGTCCATGCCCACCTGCCACGCGAACTTGTTGGGGAAAGCGGCGCTCTTCGCGTGGGCGTCGTCCAAGAGCGCCTCGGCGTAGAACCGCGTGCCGTCCGCCGGGCGCCACGCCACGTCGAACGCCAGCTCGACATTGTTCCGGTTCACACCCGCCGTGTCGCCGTCCTGTTGCAGCAGCCGTTGCGCGAGCGAAAACGGGATGACGCTGGCCAGGTACACGCCCTGCCAGCCGTCCGAGCGATAGCGCGCCGCCTCGCTCACCCCGAGTCGCAGGCCGCTCGCGGGCTGCCACTCCAGCCGATGCGCCGCGAACTGCTCGCCCCGGCCGGGCTCGGTCGTGGCATGCAACGCGAACGCGTCAGCCCGCAGCGCCGCGAGCCGCAGGTGCAGCCACAGCGCGGTGAGCGGCGCCGCGGTGCGGGAGAGGAGCAGCGAGCCCTCCTCGCCCGGCCCCCATGCGAAGCGCTGCCGGCCCATCGCCACGGTCCAACGCGTGCCAGCCGAGTAGGCCACGTACGCCTCGTCGGTCTGCGCGGCCAGGTCGGTGCGCGAGACGAGCACGTCGGTGTAGCGGCTCGCGCCTTCGAGCTGGCCGGCGGTCAAGTGCGCGAACGCGAGCCAGCGATCCACCTGCGCCCCGGCGCGCACGTGCAGGCCACTCCCGTCGCGCCAGCGCGAGCGTCTCGCGCCGCCCTCGTCGGCCGCGTCGAATCCGCCCTCGAGCGCGAGCGAGAGCTCCGCGAGTTCGTCACCCGGCCACTCGCGCTGCCACGTGCGCGGCGTCGAGCGAGCCGTGCGCGCGTCGACGAATGCGGCGAGTGCGTCGCGCTGGAGTTCGCGCTCAAGCCGCTCGGCGACCAACGTGCGCACGCGGTCCCCCTGTCCGATGGCCGGGCCGTCGCCCATGAGTTCCAGTCGCCGGAGCGGCAGCGTACCCAGATGCGGCAGCCGGAAGCGGCCGCTGTCGGCGGGCAGGTCGTAGAGCTCGAGCACTCGCAGCTCGGCGACCAGCGGGTCGCGCGGCGAGACGAATTCCAGCGGCGAGGCGCTGGCGGGAGCGGCGGCGGCGAGGACGACCGCGGCGAGCACGCGGACGTGAGCGTGACAGAAGGGGCGCATCCGGTCGATGCTAGTCGGGATCCGGCGAAAGCGCATGCCACGCGTGTCGGTTGACCCCGTTTCCGCGCATACGCTACG
>JANNKI010000421.1:0-2125 GCA_031396225.1 bacterium
GACGGCGCGGTGCGTGGTCTCCGCCTGGTCGCGGGCGTGCACCGCTTCTGGTCGGTGCGCGGGCGTTACGCGCTCGGGCTTCGCCTGTGCCAGGAGGCGCTCGCGCTCGATACAGCCCGCCTTCCCACGCCGATCCGCGCCAAGGTACTCACGCGCGCGGCAGGGTTTGCGGGCATCAAGGGCGACTATTCCTCTTCACGTCCGTTGCTCGAGGAGAGCCTCGCGATCTGCCGGGGTCAACATGACGACAAGGGTGTGGCACGAGCGCTCGCCGGCCTCGGCGTGGTGGCCATGCTCCAGTCGCGATTCGAGGACGCGCTGGCGCTCAGCGCCGAGAGTCGGGCGCTCTATGAGGCGCTCGGCGAACGCCGCGGCGTCGCCATAGCGCTCCACAACATCGCGACGGTGCAGTGGGCTCTGGGGACCGGGGACCATGGACGCGCGAATCTCGAGACCGCGCTCGCGATCTACCGCGATGTAGGCGACCGCAGCACCGAGGCGCTGTGCCTGGCATCGCTCGTTTCCTCGCTGCTCCGCGTCGGAACTCCGGCCGAGGCCGGCGAGCGACTGCGCGAGTGTCTCGCTCTGCTCGGAACGCTCGGAACGCTCGAGGCCCCGCGCGAGGCGGCCTACGCGCTGGAGGCGACCGCGGAGTGGCTGTTCGCGTGTGGCCGGCCGGCCGAGGCCGCACGCATCCTGGGAGCCGCGGCCACTGCGCGTGCGGCGCTCGGTTCGGCCCTCCTGCCGGCGGAGGCGACCGAGGTCGCTCGTTTGCTGGCCCGGCTCTCCGCGACGCTCGGTGAGCGCGAAGCGGCTCGAATACGGGCGGAGGGCGAGGGCCTGGCGCTCGAGCAGGTGCTCCGGGAGGCGGCAGCGTTGGCGAACGAGGTTCGCCCCGGCTGAACGCCGTCACCGGGAGCCCCGGAAGCTGGCTCCGCAATCCCGCCTCCGGCAACTTCGCCGTTCCTGACCCGAATCTCCGATTGCTGAAAAGGCTTGGAAACATCTACACTTGTCTCACCGCTGTCCCTCCGAAGCCTCTCCCCGTGATCTGTGGCCGCGTCGCATCCCCCTGCGCCGGCGCGCGGTGACTCCGGACCAGGCGGATCCCTCCATGGACGGTTCCCGAAGAAGGCGTGTGCGAAAGTGCGCGCGGTCTTCCTGTCTCCAGCTCATCACGGTCTCCCTCCAGAGCCGCGAGGTGCATGCATGCGTAGAATCCTGACCACGGTGTTGTTCGCGGCAGTCGCCGTCTTGAGTACGGTTCCCGGCGCCCGTGCGCAGTCGCTGTTGTTCGATTACGTCGGGTTCGACTACGAATTCCCCAACCCCCTGCCGGGCGAATTCGGTGAAGTCGGCAGCGGTTATGTGGGCGTCGGCACGTGCCCGTTCCTGTTCGCACCGCTCACGTCGAACTCGGTCGCGAACGAATACACGTACGTGATGAAGAACCTGACGTCCACGGGATTCACGCCAATCGGCAACTACCGCATCATCAGCTATACCGCGGGCACGATCGCGATCTACGAGGATGCAAAAGTGGGCGGCACAGCCGGAGACTACGGCGCCAACCCTCCCAACGGCCTCGCTCCCGACACGTTCGAGGACGGGACGCCGATCCTCGTGGGTGCGCTCACCAACTTCCAGTTCGTGCTGGACACCACGAACGGGACCGGCAGCTTCGAGGCCGTCTTCACGGTCACCGGCGGCACGCAGCTCGGGAACTTCCCGCTCAATCAGCGCGAGGGCTGGACGTTCTCGGGCTCGAGCGGCAACGCGCTCAACATCCCTCCTGGCTATGCGCACCAGATCGACGGGCAGACGTTCCTCAATGCCCCGGTCTCGGTCCGGCGCACGAGCTGGGGACGGCTCAAGGCCGGTTACCGGTGATCCGGCGCCTTCGTGCGACCGCAGCCGACATGGAGGCGAATATGAAGCGTTGGATGACGACGATGTGCGCGGCCCTGTTGATCGCAGGCGTGGCCGCTCCGGCCCGCGCGATCGGACCGGTGATGGACTGGGACCCGGCCTACTTCTGGCAGGCGGGCGGCACGCCCACGAACTTGCCTGCGGGCGGCATCCTCAAGTGCGTCGGCACGATAAGCCAGTTCGGCCCGCCGCTCGA
>JANNKI010000476.1:0-20062 GCA_031396225.1 bacterium
GCGAACCCGGCTAGCGGTGAGAGGGCTCAACCGTGGTCGTCTCCCGGGGAGCCTTGTCGATGGCACGCAGGCGCTGGAACGGGCGCATGAGGTCCTTGGAGATGATGAACACGAACAAGGTCCCCACCAGCACCAGTCCCAGCTTCTGGAAGTTCATGTAGGTGCGGCCGGACACCGCCCGCCGCCTGAGCCCCTCGAGCACCGCGAGCGTGACGTGTCCCCCGTCGAGCAGCGGCACCGGGAGCAGATTGAACGCCATGATGGCGATGTTGATGAGCGCCATCAGGTAGAGCCACCGGTCGAGGCCGCGCTTCGCGGAGTCGCGCGCCATCTGGACGATGAAGATGGGTCCGCCCACCGACTCGCGGTAGTAGGCCGGCCGCGTGAGCGTGAGCCACAGGCTACCGTACACGTCCACGACCACGCGCTGCGTGCCGCGGAACGCGGCAGGCACCGCCTCGAACAGCGACAGTCGTTCGGTCCACTTCATGCCGCGCGGCGGCTCGATCCCGATGAGCGAGCCCGTTCCGACTCCATCCACGCTCATCGGCGTGATCGTGAGGTCGAACGCCTTGCCGTCGCGCTCGAGGCGGAACACGATGGGCTGGTCGGCGCGACCTTTGAGCGCCTGCGCGATGTCGCTGAACGTCCGCACCGGGTGGCCACTGACTTGAAGGACGCGGTCGCCCTCCTTCACACCGGCCCGGTAGGCAGGCATGCCGGTCCCGACGCCACCCACGATGGCGGGCGGCGGCGGCGGCTGCAGATCTCCCAGCACGCGCTTCATGCGCTCCGCGGGAAGCGTCACCGCGAGCGGCTGACCGGCACGCGACAGCTCCAGCTTGGCACTCGGCCGCGTCTCGAGGCCGCGAGCGGCGAGCTCGAGGTCGTGCCACGTGGCGAGCGGCTTGCCGTCGAAGTGCGTGAACGTGTCGCCCTCGCGCAGGCCCTCGGCCCACGCCGCCGTGGAATCGGGCAGCGGTCCCAGGCGATTCGGCCAATCGTCCTGGTGCACGCCCACCAGGAACGTGAGCACGAGCACGACGAACGCGGTGACGAGGTTCGCGGCCGGGCCCGCCACGGCGATGATCACGCGGCCGAACCAGGGATGCGTCAGGAATTTCTCCGGCCCGCCAGCCGGCATCGTCCCATCGTCGTCCAGGTGGTCGCCGTCCATCTGCACGAAGCCGCCAAGCGGGATCCAGGACAGGCAATAGCGCGTGCCGCCGCGGGTGAATCCGATCATTTCGGGGCCCATGCCGAGCGAGAACTTGAGCACCGTGACGCCACGCCACTTGGCCGCGAGGAAGTGGCCCAGTTCGTGCACGAAAATGACGATGCCAAGCAGCAGGATGCCTGGCAGGAAACCACCGATACCCACGGCTCCTCCTTGTCCCACGGGAAGTTGCGCGAAGCTACTCTCGTGACTTCTTAAGCGTCAAGCGTCGCACCATTCATCGGCCCCCGGGGGACGCTTCCCGAGACACGGAACGGTCAAGCGTGCCGCGATGCGGCTCCCAGCACCTCGCGATAGGCCGCGAGCGTGCGTTCCGCCGTGTGGGCGATGCCGAACGCCTCGACCGCGGCGCGCGCCTGTTCCACCCAGCTCGCGCGCAGGTCCGGACGCTCGAGCGCTTCAACGAGTGCTTGCGCCAGCAAGACGGGCTCGAGGCCGTGCACCAATCGTCCGGTCACCCCGTCGCGCACCACTTCGGGCACGCCTCCGACCGCGGTGGCCACGATGGGCACGCCAAGCACCTGAGCATCGAGCAGCGACGTGCACAATCCCTCGAGATAGCTGGACAACACGAACACGTCGAACTGGCGCATGAGCGCGCGAGCGTCGGGCCGGAACCCGAGCAGGTGCACGCGTGATTCCAGCTGCAGCTCCGCGCGCCGGCGCTCGAGCGCCGGCCGGCACTCGCCCTCGCCAAGCCACACGAAGTGGGCGCGCGGCCGTGCCGCCACCACCTGGCGCGCGGCTTCGAGCAGCAGCACGTGATTCTTGTGCGGCGCGAGCGACGCCACCGTGCCCAATACCTCGGCGTCCGCGCCCAGCCCCGCCAGTGCCCGAAGTTCCGGAGCGGGCTCCGCGCCGGAGGCGCGAACTTCCGGGATATCCACACCGCTCGGCACCAGCCGCATGCGATCGGCCGGCACTCCGGAGGCGAGCATGGCCTGGCGTACGCCCTCGCTGATGCACAGGTAGCGGTCCACCGGCAGCGCGTACTTGATGCGGCTGAACAGGTTCGTGCGCACGCGGAAGTCCACCCGCCGCGACACGAACACGGCCCGCACGCCGGCCCAGCGCGCGGCCGGAACACCGAGCGCGTGCGCGTGCGCGCTGTGGCAGTGCGCCACGTCGGCACTCGCCGCGCGAAGCGCTCGCCGCGCGGCGAACACCGCGAACGGGTCCAACTCCCCGTGCGTGTCCCAGCGCACGGTCTGGAATCCCGCGGACGTCGCGCGCTCGAGCAGCGGCCCCGGCGGCGCCAGCAGCCACTGCTCGTGACCGAGTGCGGCGAACTCGCGCATGAGGAGCAGCGCCTGGGCCTGGCCGCCGCGCCATGTCCTGCCGGTGTCCAGGTGCGCGATCCTCACGCGCCGACTCCGGCCAGAGCGTGCGCGAACTGCCGTCCCACCGCCTCGGGAGTGCCGAACTCGCGAGCGCGCGCCTGCCCGGCCGTACCCAGCCGCTCGCGGCGATCGGGTGACGCGATGAGTTCGGCCAGCGCCGCGGCGAGTGCTTCGGGCTCGGCGCGCGGCACCAGGCGCAGATGCACGCCGTCCTCGAACACCTCGCGCGGCCCGTCCCCGTCGCCGGTCACGACCGCGCGTCCCGCCGCGAGCCCCTGCCAGAGCTTGTGCGGGATGACGCGGCCGGTCTTCGCCCCGGCGCCAAAGGCGCCCAGCGCGATGTGCGACGCCTCGAGCACGCGCGGCGCGTCGGCATAGGCCAGCCGTCCGGTGAACTCCACGCGCGTCAGCTTCCGCTCGCGCGCGAACTCGCGCGCGTCCTCGTATTCGATGCCGTCGCCGACCAGTTGCACGACGAACGGCGGCAGGCTCCCGGCACGCGACTCGAGCATGGCCACGGCCTCGAGCATCGTGCGCACGCCGTGCAGCGGCAGGAACCCGCCCACATAGGTCACCCGCACCAGCGCCGCCGCCGGAGGCGGCGGAACCTCGAAAAACCGTTGCTCGGCCCCGACCAGCACGCGCCGGAGCCGCGAGCGCTCGGCGCCGAGCGACACGAACAGCTCGCCGTGGGCCCAGGTGTCACACAGCAGGAGGTCGGCCGCGCGGAACGCCCAGCGATCGATGCCCCGGTTCCAGCGCGCCTGCCCGGAATCCCTCGCGTGCAACTGCCAGTCCGCGACCACCGTGTCCCAGCGAGAAACAAGCGGATCGAACACCAGCGGCCGCTTGCCGCGTAGCAGTGCCGCGAGCGGAACGTCCTTGTGGCGGAACTCGGGCACCCACAGCACGTCCGTGGCTCGCGCCACGCGCGACCAGGCGAGCGCCAGCGCCGGATATCGGAGCCACGCGCGCCGGCCGCGCACGCGCGCCTCGACCACGCGATGCCCGGCGGACTCGAGTCCGGAGCGCAGGATGCGGTTGCGCGGGTAGCCGGGGTCCCACGCCCCGAAGCAGCACAGCGTGCTCACGCGCGCGACCCGTCCCGCGTGCGCTGCCAGAGTTCCGAGTACTTGAGGAATACCTGCGCCGCGGCGAAGCCGCAGAGCACGAGCCCGTGCGCTCCGTCCAGCACTCCCAGTTGCAGGACGTACTGCCGCAGGAACCGGAGCGGCGGACGCACGAGCACGTCGAGCGCCGTGGCGCGTCGGCCGCGCCGCCACGCCTTCTCCGCGCCGGCGCGCGCGTAGCGCACGCACTTGGAAGTGCAGTCCTCGAGCGTGCGATAGCTGTGGTGCTCGAGCAGCCCCGCGAGCCGCACCGGCCCGGGGCCCTGGACGTGCACTTGCTCGTGCACCTCGGCGTCGTCGAACCGGGCGCGATCGCGGCGGAAGAACCGCACGATGCTCTCGCGCTGCCAGCCACAGAAACGGATGCGACGTCCGAGGAACCAGGTCACCCGCGCCAGCCGGAAGTGCGTTGCGCCGAGCTCCGCGGGAGTGGCCGCCGCGCGCAGCGCGGCCGCCGCGTGAGTGTTCAGGCGCTCGTCAGCGTCCAGCCACAGCACCCACGGCTCGCTGCAGCGCGACAGCGCGAACGCACGCTGGGGCCCGAATCCGTCGAACGCGCGCTCGTGCACGCGCGCGCCGAGTCGCTCGGCCGCCTCGCGCGTGGCGAGATCACCGCGCGGGTCCCACACCACCACCACCTCGCGGGCGAACGCCAGCGTGGGGATCAGTGTTTCGATGTCGCGCGTCTCGTCACGCGCCAGCAGCAGTACGGAGATCGCGGCTCGGTCGTCCATGGCGTCCCAGGTGGTCGAGCACGCGCTCGGCGGCCTCATCGGGCGAGAGCGCGGGCAGGCAGTTCCAGTGCGGGCACACGGTGCGCTCGCACGCACGGCACGGCAAGCTCGTCCGCCACCACGCGTGCCGCGGGTCGGCGGGCGTCCACGCGCCGGGGTGTGCGGGCCCGAACCAGGTGTACGTGGGCACGTCGAACGCCACGGCGAGATGGCGCGGACCGCTGTCGGTGCCCACCAGCGCGCGCAGACCGGCGATCGCACCGGCCAGTACACCCACGTCCGGCGCCCGCAGCGTGCGCGTGCCCGGAGCGAGTGCCGCGAGCCGCGCGAGTGCACCCTCCTCGCCGGGGCCACCGATCGCCACCACGCCGTGCCCCGCCGCGAGCAGCCGGCGCGCGAGCAGCGCCGAATGCGAGAGCGGCCAGGTCTTCGTGGGCCACGAGCCCGCAGGCACGAGCGCCACGGTGCGCGCGGGCTCCGCCACGCCGATGGATGCCAGCAGTCGTGCGCCCTCGCGCTCGGTCCGCTGGGTGAGTGCCAGCTGGGGCCGCGCGGGCACGTCCGCGCCGCCGGCGGCGCGAGCGAGCCGCAGCAGCGAGGCCGCAGCGTACTCGCGCTGGTCCTCGCCCGGGTGCGCCACGCGCGCCACCGTGTGGTGATAGAGAGCGCGGCGCCCGCGCAGGTCGAAGCCCCACACCTGCCTGGCACCCGAACCGCGCGCGACGATCGCGCTGCGCGAGTTGCCGAACAGGTCCACCGCGAGCGCGGGCCGCAGCGCGCGCAGCGCGAACAGCACCGAGAGTGTCGAGGAGTTCGTGCGCTCGAGCGGCCAGACGCGGGCGATGCCGGGCTGCCCCTCGAGCAGCGGCGCGAACCGCGCCTCGGTCACGACGTGCAGCGGCGACCCCGGATACCCGGCCGCGAGCGAGCGGAACGACGCCGTGGACAGCGTGACATCGCCGAGTGCCCGCAGGCGCACCGCAACGACGGCTGCGTTCACGCCTCCACCACGCGACGAGCGGCCGTGCGCGCCCAGGCGTCAACACCGCGCAGCTGTTCCAACGACTCCACGCGCTCCGGGCGGTGCTCCGCGAGCACGCACTCGAGCACCTCGGGTAATCGGCCCAGCGCGATCGCGCCGTCGAGGAATGCCTGCACGGCCACCTCGTCTGCGGCGTTCACCACGCACGGCGCCGTGCCGCCTGCGCGGCCCGCGGCGAGCGCGCACTGGAACGCGGGATAGCGCTCGGGCTCGATGGGCTCGATCTCGAGGCCGGCGAGCGCGGTGACCGGCAGCGGCGGCACGGCCGGACCCCAGCGCGCGGGCCACGACAGCGCCAGCTGGATCGGCAGCCGCATGTCCGCGTGCGCGGCCTGCGCCACCAGCGAGCCGTCCCGGAACGTGGCGATCGCGTGCAGCACCGCGCGCGGGTGAATGACCGCGTCCAACTGGTCCCATTCCAGATCGAACAGCGCGCGCGCCTCGAGGATCTCGAGGCCCTTGTTGAACAGCGTCGCCGAGTCGGTGGTGATGCGCGGCCCCATCGCCCAGACGGGGTGCGCCAACACCTCGGGCGCGCTGGCCCGCCGCCAGTCCGGGTGCCCGCGGAGCGGTCCGCCCGAAGCCGTCAGCGTGAGCCGGAGCACCTCCGAGGGCGGACGGCCTTGCAGGCACTGGAGCGCGGCGGAGTGCTCGCTGTCCACTGGCAGCAGCGTGCCTCCGGCCCGCTTGAGCGAGGCGGCGATCAGTTCGGCGCCGATGACGAGCGTCTCCTTGTTCGCGAGTGCCAGGCGGGCGCCGCGGTCGAGTGTCGCGAGCGAGGCGGCGAGGCCGGCGGCGCCGACGATGCCGTTCACCACGAGGGGCGCGCCGCAGCGCGAGGCCATCCGGGCGGCCGCACCGGGGCCGACCTCGACGTCTGCGCCAGGGGCCGCGGTCTGTAGCTGCTCGCGCGCGGCGACCGGATCGCCGGCGTGCTCCAGCGCCAGGTGCAGGGGGTGCCAGCGCGCGGCCTGCTCGCACAGCCGCTCGAGCGAGCGGCCGGCCGCGAGTGCGACCACGCGCAGGTGGCCCGATTCGCGTTCGGCGACGTCCAGCGTCTGCTCGCCGATCGAGCCGGTCGAGCCGAGGATCGCCAGCTCGCGCGGGGAGATCACGGCACCTGGAAGATCACGGCGCGCAGGTAGTGGTACACGATGGGAGCGCCGAAATAGAGGCTGTCGAAGCGGTCCAGCACGCCGCCGTGCCCGGGAATCAGGTCCGACGAGTCTCCGCTTGCGGCGTCGCGCTTGAACAGCGACTCGACCAGGTCCCCGACCTGTCCGCACACTCCCACGAGCGCGCCCACCGCGAGCGCGTGTGGCCAGGTGAGCAATGGCCCGCCGCTCTCGGGACGCAGGAACGTGACGGACCCCACGAGCGAGGCGATCACGGCGAACACGAAGCCGCCGACCGAGCCTTCGAGTGTCTTGCGCGGCGAGATGGTGGCCCACAGCCGGGTGCGGCCGAACGCGCGGCCCGTCAGGTAGGCGCCCGTGTCGCAGCTCCACGTGACCAGGAACGCGAACAACACCAGTGAGGAGCCGTCCGAATACGCGAGCCCGGCGCGCCACGGCAATTCGCGCAACAGCACGAAGTGCGCCGAGAGCCAGCCCACGTAGAGCACGCCGAACGCGGTCACGGCCGCGCTCTCGAGCACGCGCGGCTGTCCGCCGCGACGCAGCGCCAGCGCGAGCAGCAACAGCAGCGCGGCGGTGGCGAGCAACGAGGCGTTGGGCGACTGCGGGCGATAGGCGAAACCGAGCACTGCCAGTCCGCCGGCGAAACCGAGCCAGCGCACGGGCTCGAGGCCCTTGGCGCGGGCCATGCGGTAGAATTCCTCCAGGCCGAACAGCGTCTGGAGCGCGACGAAAGCCAACCACACGACGCCGCCCGCGCGCGACAGCAACAGCAGCAATGGGACGAACAGCAGGCTGCTCCCGACGCGCAGCCCCAGCGACCACTGCCCGCGCTTCGGCGCCTGGCCCGCGGGACCGGAGGACGGCGCGGCTGGGGCCAGCGGTGGCATGTTCAATCGGACCGGCCGAAGCGCCGCTCGCGTCCCTGGTAAGCCGCGACGGCCTCGTGCAGGTGTCGGCGCCGGAAGTCGGGCCAGAGCGTGTCGGTGATCCACAACTCGGTGTAGGCGAGCTGCCACAGCATGAAATTCGACAGCCGCATCTCCCCGCTGGTGCGGATGAGCAGATCCGGATCCGGCAGGCCGGCCGTGTACAGGTAGCTGGCGAGGAGCTCGTCGTCGATGCGCGCGGGATCGATTTTCATCTCCCGGGCGTCGGACACGAGCCGGCGCACGGCGTCCACCAGCTCGGCCCGTCCGCTGTAGGACAGCGCCAGGTTCAGCTGCATGCCGGTGCAGGACTCGAGGTAGCGCTGCGTGGCGGCGATCTCCTCGCGCACCGGGGCTGGCAGGTCGGTGGGGCGGCCGATGACCTGGAGCCGGACGTTGTTCGCCCTGAGCTCCTTGCGCTCGGCGCGCAACGTCTGGCGCAGGATGGTCATGAGCGCGTTCACCTCGCGCACGGGCCGCTGCCAGTTCTCGATCGAGAACGTGTACAGCGTCAGCACCTCGACGCCGAGCGCGGCGCAGCCCTTGACCGCCTCGCGCACCGACTCGCGCCCCGCTCGGTGCCCCATCAGTCGCGGAACGCCTCGCGCCTTCGCCCAACGGCCGTTGCCGTCCATGATGATCGCGACGTGGCGTGGGATGTTCCCGCGCGCGATCAGCGCCTCGGGACTGGCGGGACTGGGCGTTCGCGTGGGCAAGGCGTCTCCGGAAGGTGCGGTACCGGGCCGCGCTCGGCGGGCCGCCGTGCGGCGCACGGGCCGGCTAGACCTCCATGACCTCCGCCGACTTCTTCTTGAGCATCTCCTCGATGCTCCCGATGTAGCGGTCCGTCATCTTCTGGACGTCGGCGGTCTGCCGCTTCGCGTCGTCCGCGGGCAGCGTGCCGGCATCCTCCTGGTGCTTGAGATCCTTGTTCGCGTCATGGCGCACCTGGCGGATCGCCACGCGGCCTTCCTCGGCGAACTTGGAGATCAGCTTCACCAGGTCCTTGCGCCGCTCTTCAGTGAGCGTGGGGATCGGGATGCGCACGACGCTGCCGTCGTCGGTGGGATTCACGCCGAGCTGCGCCTCGTTCACGCCCTTGCAGATGGCTTTGATCAAACTCTTGTCCCAGGGCTGGATCACGAGCAGCCGCGGCTCCGGCGCGCTCACCGAACCCACCTGCTGGAGCGGCACGTGCGTGCCGTAGGCCTCGACCTTCACTGTGTCGAGGAGTTGCGGGCTCGCCTTGCCGGAGCGGATCCCGTTCAGCTCGTGGCGGACGAACTCGACCGCCTTCTTCATGCGCTCTTCGGCGTCCTGCAGCGTCTTGGATTGCATCGCGTCACTCTCCTACGACGGTGCCCACCGACTCGCCATTCACGATCTTCACGAGATTGCCGCGCACGCCCACGTTGAACACGATCAACGGCAGCCGATTGTCGCGACACAGCGAGATCGCGGTCGAGTCCATGACCTTGAGGTCCTTGTTCAGGATATCCATGTAGCCGATGCGGGGGAAGAACGTCGCCGACGGGTCCTTCATGGGGTCGCCGGAATAGACGCCGTCCACCTTGGTGCCCTTCAACACGACGTCGGCGCCGACCTCGATGGCCCGTAGGACCGCCGCCGTGTCCGTGGTGAAGTAGGGATTGCCGGTGCCCGCCGCCATGACCACGATGCGCCCTTTCTCGAGGTGCCGCACGGCGCGCCGCCGGATCCACGGCTCGCACACCTGGTCCATCTTGATCGCGGACAACACGCGCGTGAAAAGTCCGAGCCGCTCGAGCGAGTGCTGGAGCGACAGGCTGTTGATGACAGTCGCGAGCATGCCCATGTGATCCGCGGCCACCCGGTCCATGCCGCGCGCGCTCCCGGCGAGTCCGCGGAAGATATTGCCCCCGCCGAGCACGATGCCGACCTGCACGCCGAGCGCGTGCACTTCGCGCACCTCTTCGGCGAGTCTGGTCAGCACATGTTCGTCGATGCCATGGCCCGCCTCCCCGGCGAGCAACTCGCCGGAGAGCTTGAGCAGGATACGCTGTGGCCGGGACTTCAAGCCCTCACTCCGCGCCCAGGCGGAAACGCACGAAACGACGCACGACGACGTTCTCGCCGGTACGTGACGACGTCTCCTTCACCAGGTCGCCGACGCTCTTCTTGTCATCCTTGATGAACGACTGCTCCATGAGGCAGACCTCGGAGTAGAACTTGTTGAGCTTCCCGTCCACGATCTTGTCCGCGATCGCCGCCGGCTTGCCCTCGTTCTTCACCTGCTCCACGTAAATGGCCCGCTCGCGCGCGATCCGCTCGACCGGCACCTCTTCGCGACGCACGTAGTCCGCGCCCGCGGCCGCCGCCTGCATGGCGAGATCCTTGCACAGCGCCTTGAAGTCGTCGGTGCGCGCCACGAAGTCCGTCTCGCAGTTCACCTCGATGAGTACGCCGATGCGGCTGTCATGCACGTAGGAATCGACGCGGCCCTGCGAAGCGGCGCGGTCGGACCGTCGCTCGGCCTTCGCGATCCCGGACGTGCGCAGCAGGTCCACCGCCTTGTCGAGGTCGAGGTCGCCACCCGCCTCGGCGAGCGCCTTTTTGCACTCCATCATCCCCGCCCCGGTCATCTCCCGGAGCTGCTTGACCTGATCCGCGGTGATCATCATGGAACTCCCCTGCTCGTTGGAACGCCCGCCCGCAGCACGGGGTGCGGACGGGCGCGAATGGACGTGGGTGAAACGGATCAGGCCCGCGCGGGCACCACTCCGGCATCGGCTTCGGCGGCGTCACCCCCGAACGACACGGTCTCCTGATCGGCGCCTTCCAGGGCCATGGAACGCGCCTCGAGCACGGCGCTCGACACCATGCCCGTGAACAGCTTGATCGCCCGCAGCGCGTCGTCGTTCCCCGGGATGGGGAAAAGGATGAGCGTGGGGTCGCAGTTCGTGTCCACGACGCCGACGATAGGGATGCCCAGGCGGTTCGCCTCGGCCACCGCGATCTTCTCCTTCTTCGTGTCCACGATGAACACCAACGACGGCAGCCCCGGCATGTCCTTGATGCCGGAGAACGCGAACTGGAGCCGCTCGCGCTCGCGCGACAGGCGCGAGACTTCCTTCTTCGCGAGCTTGTCCATGGTGCCGTCGGCGACCATGGCGTCCAGGTCCTTGAGCCGCTTGATGCTGGTGCGGATCGTCTTGAAGTTCGTGAGCATGCCGCCCAGCCAGCGCTCGGTCACATGGAACTGCGCGCAACGTGCGGCGTCCTCGGCGACCATCAGCTTCGCCTGCTTCTTCGTGCCCACGAACAACACGTGCCCGCCGTTGCGCACCACGCGCGTGATGGCCGCGCGAGCGTCGTTGATGCACTTGAGTGTCTTTTGTAGGTCGATGATGTAGATGCCGTTCCGCTCCATGAAGATGAATTTCTTCATCTGCGGATTCCAGCGTCGAGTCTGGTGCCCGAAATGCACACCAGCCTCGAGCAATTCCTTCATCGTGATCTCGGCCACGGATGACCTCCTCAGGGGTTCTGCCTCCGCCCCACCGTGCTCGTCGCGCCATCCCGCCGAAGGCGGGACCCCGGCGCGGCGGCGGGGCGTGTGAGATATGTTCGAAACCGGCCTAGCGCTTGCTGAACTGGAACCGCTTGCGGGCGCCAGGCTGTCCGTACTTCTTGCGTTCGACCATGCGCGAATCGCGCGTCAGGAATCCCTCGCGGCCGAGCAGGCCCTTGAGTGCCTCGTCCTGCCGCAACAGCGCGCGCGCGACCGCCATGCGGATCGCCCCGGCCTGCCCGGACAGCCCACCGCCCGAGACGCGGGCGATGACGTCGTACTTGTCGCGCAGGTTCGTCGCGACCAGCGGCTTCATCGCGTGCAGCACGAGAGTTTCGCGGCGCAGGTAATCCATCGCGGTCTTGCCGTTCACCAGCGTCTGACCCGTGCCCGGAAGCAGGCGCACGCGTGCCACCGCTTCCTTCCTCCGGCCGGTCAGGGGCTTCGTCGTCGTCGTCATCGGGTCCCCTTTCAGGCCTCGAGCTTCCAGGGTTCGGGCTGCTGGGCGATGTGCGGGTGCAGCGGTCCTGCGTACACCTTGAGCTTCTTCACCATCGCGCGACCGAGCCGATTTCGGGGCACCATGCCCTTCACGGCCTTCTCGATGATGCGCTCGGGATGCTTCGCCAGCAGGACGTTCAGCTTGGTCCAGGTGGCGCCGCCCGGATACATGGTGTGATGGAAGTACTTCTTTTTCTCCGGCTTGGTGCCGGTCAGCCGGATCTTTTCCGCGTTGATCACGATGACGAAGTCACCCGTGTCCATGTGCGGTGTGTAGATCGGCTTGTGCTTGCCCCTGAGTGCCATCGCGATCTGGGTCGCCAGACGACCAAGGGTCTTGCCCTCGGCGTCCACGAGTAACCAGCGCCGCTGGATGTCACCCTCGCGGGCGGAAAACGTCTTCATCGGTCCTCCGATGATGGCCGAAACGGCCACACGCGAACGCCTTAGCAGGGCGCGCGCGACCGTGATGCGCAGGGACGAGCGCCCTGGCACAGTGAAGGAAGCGCTGGAAAGTAATGCCGGCGGCCCCGCGCTGTCAAGACCGGGGCCAGCGCGCCAAGCCCATGCGGCTACGCGAATTCCTCGAGCATGCTGCGCAACCGGGCGAGCGGCAGGCCGACCACGTTCGTGTAGTCGCCCTCGAGTCCCCTCACGAACTGGCCCGCCAGGCCCTGGATGGCGTACGCCCCGGCCTTGTCGAGCGACTCGCCCGAGGCGAGGTAGTCCTCGATGTCCCGGTCGCTCAGCTTCGCCATGCGCACCAACGTGCACTCCGCGCCCGTGCGCTGCTCTCCGCGATGGACCACCGCGAGCCCGGTCCAGACTTCGTGCTTCCGACCGTGCAATCGCCGGAGCATCGTGCGCGCCTCGTCGAGGTTCGCGGGCTTGCCGAGCCGCACCCCGCGCGAGAACACCAGGGTGTCTGCGCCCACCACCAGCGCGTCCGGGCGCCGGGCCGCCACGCGACGCGCCTTGTCGAGCGCCAATGCCCGCACACCGTGGCGCGGCTCGGCCTGTCCCGGCCAGGCGCGATCTGGACCAGGATCCACCACCGCGAACTCGGCGCCCGCCTGGCGCAGGAGCGCCACGCGCCGGGGCGACGCCGAGGCCAGCACCAGCGGGGCGCGGCCACGCCAGAAGAGCTTCGTGCGCGGCGCGCTCATGGCGCGAGCTCGCCGGGCGACTCGAGCAGGAGCGTGACGGGCCCGTCGTTCACGAGCTCCACCTGCATGTGGGCACGGAACACGCCGCGCTCCACGCGCACGCCCGCGGCCGCCAGCTCGATGCAGAAGTGCTCCACCAGCGGCTCGGCCACCTCCGGGCGGGCCGCGGCCAGGAAGTCGGGGCGGCGGCCACGGCGCGCGTCGCCGTAAAGCGTGAACTGCGGCACCACGAGACAGGCGCCGCCGCTCTCGCGCACGTCGCGATTCATGCGGCCGTCGGCGTCGGCGAAAACGCGCAGGCCCGCGACCTTCTCGGCCAGCCAGCGCGCGCTCGCCTGGCCGTCGCCGTGCGTGGCGCCCACCAGCACGAGCAGGCCACTTGTGATCTCCCCGGTCACGGCGGCGTCCACGGTGACGCGCGCGCGCGTCACGCGCTGCACAAGCGTTCTCACTCGGTCTCGCCCCCGGCGCGGCGTTGGGGCTTGAGCAGGCGCAGCCGTCGCTCCACGCGCGCGACGCCCGGGAGTTTCCGGAGCGCGGTCATCACGTCGCCCAGGCGCGCGGCATTCGGCACCTCGATCACGAACACGCCGCGCACGACGCGGTCCTCCGATTGCATGCCCGCGGTGCGCACGTTCACGCTGTTCGCGGCCAGCACCTTGGCGATGTCGGCGAGCAGCGACGGCCGATCCTGACCGTAGATCACCAAGCGCACCGGGAACGTGTCGCTCGGTCGCGAGTCCCACTCCACGGCCACGCGACGCTCGGCCTGCACCCTGTCGCCAAACGTGTTCGGGCAGTCTTGACGATGCACCGACACGCCGCGGCCGATGGTGACGATGCCCACGACCGGGTCCCCCGGTACGGGCTGGCAACAACGCGCATACTGCACCATTACATTGTCGATGCCCTGGATGCGTACGCCGCCGGTGGGCTTGCGGCCCACGCCGAGTGCTTCCAACGGTCCTTTCACGAGGCGCTCGGCCAGCCCCTCCTTCTCGGGCGTGAAGCGCCGCGTCACCGAACCCACCGACAGTTGGCCCTCGGCGAGTCGCGCGTACAGCGTCTCGAGCGTGTCGCAGCCCAGGTCCTTCGCGATGGGCTCCAACTCCGCATCGCCCGCCTTGACGCGCAGGCGCTTCAACTCGCGTCGCAGCATCTCCTCGCCCAGTTGCACCGAGTCGGTCAGCCGCTTGAGGCGGAGCCAATGGCGTATTTTCGCCTTGGCCTGCGTCGTGCGCGCGATCTTCAGCCAGTCCTCGTGCGGCTGGGCCTGCGGCGACGTGATGATCTCCACCGTGTCGCCGTTCCTCAGCACGTGGCGCAAGGGCACGAGCTCGCCGTTCACGCGCGCCCCTACCGTGCGCTCGCCGACCCGCGTGTGGACGAGGAACGCGAAGTCGATCGGGGTGGCTCCCTTGGCGAGCCGTTTCAACTCGCGGCGCGGCGTGTACACGAACACCTCCTCCTGGTGGAGCGCGGTGCGGAGGTAGTCCATGTACTCGGCGTCCTCGGCCTCGTTCTGCCAGCCGGCGATCTGCGTGACGAAGCCGCCGAGCTGCCGGTCGATCTCCTCGTCCGCCCGGCCGCCCTGCTTGTAGACGTAGTGCGCCGCGACGCCCGTTTCGGCGGTGCGGTGCATTTCCCACGTGCGGATCTGCACCTCGACCATCTCGCCGCCCTCGGTGAGCACCGTGGTGTGCAGCGACTGGTACAGATTGCTCTTCGGCGTCGCGATGTAGTCCTTGAAGCGCTCGGGCACGGGGCTGAACGCGTCGTGCACCACGCCGAGCGCGCGGTAGCAGTCGTTGCGAGAGTGCGTCACGATGCGCAGGCCGAACAGGTCGTAGATCTCCTCGAGCGGCCGACCCGCCTGCATCTTCGAGTAGATGGAGAAGAAGTGCTTGGGCCGGCCGAACACCTCGGCCTTGAGCCCGGTCGCCTTGAGCGCCTCGCGCAATTGGTCGCTCACGTGCTCGAGGAACGCCTCGCGCTCCTGGCGGCGGGCCTGAATCCGTTGCGACAGCGCCTGGTAGGCCTCGGGGTCGAGCACCTTGAGGCTCCGGTCCTCGAGCTCGCGCTTGATCCCGGCCATGCCGAGGCGGTGCGCGAGCGGCGCGTAGATGTCGCGCGTCTCCTCGGCGATGCGGCGCGCGCGTTCGACCTTCAAGAACTCGATCGTGCGCATGTTGTGCAGCCGGTCCGCGAGCTTGATGAAGATGACGCGCAGGTCACGCGACATGGACAGCAGCATCTTGCGGAAGTTCTCGGCCTGCGCCGCCTCGCGGCTGTCGAAGTGAAGGCTGGAGAGCTTGGTCACGCCCTCCACCAGCGACGCCACCTCGCGACCGAAGTGCTTCTCGACATCGGCAAGGCTGACCACCGTGTCCTCGACCACGTCGTGCAGGAGCGTGGCGCAGGCGAGCGTGGTGTCCATGCGGTGTTCGAGCAGGTCCAACAGGATGCGGCACACCTCGACCACGTGCGTGAGGTAGGGCTGCCCCGAGTCGCGCCGCTGGTCGCCGTGGGCCTGCCCGGCGAAATCGAAACACGCCCCGAGCCGGTCCCGGTCCACCCGCGGCGCCTTCTCAGCCACGGCGCTCATGAGTGCGGCCCGGAGCTCGGGATGCGGTCGGCCCGCCGACATGCGCTCGGCTTCGCTCAGGGGGTGCGCACGCCCTTCAGCTTGAGCTGCACCCGCGACTCGCCGGACCAGTCGTTGCGCGTGGGGACGAACGCCAGGTCGGCGCGTCCGACGCGAGCGAGCGCGCGGGCGCGGTCGCCCATGCCGAAGCCGATCGCCTCGACTTCACCACTCTCGTCCCTGGCCCGGAGCCGGAGGTGTTTGCCCCCGCCCACTTCCTGCACGTGCTCGAGCCGGGCGCCGGCCATGCGGAACAGAGGCTCGGGATTGTCGAGGCCGTGCGGCGCCATGCGTTCGAGCCACTCCACCAGTTCCATGTCGCACTCGCCCGCGCGCAGGTCACCGTCCAGCTCGAGCCGCTGTACGAACTGGTCCGGACGGTATTGCTCGCGCACCAGCGCCTCGAGCCGTTCGCGCAACTCGGGCAGGCGCTCGCGCCGCACCGACAGGCCCGCGGCGAATGCGTGCCCGCCGTGCGCGAGCAACAGGTCGCTGCAGCCGTCGAGCAGCCGCGTGAGATCCAGCCCGGGAAGGCTCCGGCCGGAGCCACGCCCGCGATCGCCGTCGATCGCCACGAGCACGGTCGGTCGTTGGAAGCGCTCGACGAGTCGCGAGGCGACGATGCCGATGACGCCCGGGTGCCAAGTGTCGGACCATAACAAGATGGAGCTGCAGTCGGGGTACGGCACCTCGGTCTCGACCTTGCGCACCGCCTCCATCAACACCTTCTCATCGTGCTTGCGGCGCTGGAGGTTGTCCTCCTCGAGACTGCGCGCGATCGTGTCGGCCTCGTCCTGGTCGCGGGCCAGCAGCAGCCGCAGTCCCTGTTCGGCATTGCCCATGCGCCCGGCCGCGTTGATGCGCGGCGCGAGCACGAACGCCACGTGGCCGCTGGTGATGCGCTTGCCCGACAGCGTCGAGACAGCGATCAACGAG
Source organism: bacterium (assembly GCA_031396225.1). Taxonomy (GTDB): domain Bacteria; phylum Eisenbacteria; class RBG-16-71-46; order RBG-16-71-46; family RBG-16-71-46; genus JAIOPA01. Next base: position 16,346 of record JANNKI010000476.1, read on the forward strand.
CGGAGCCCGAGGCGCGCATGCTGGTTCAGCCGATCCAGCCCCAGCCGTGCGAGCACGCGGTTCTCGCCCACGAGCGGCACGACATCGGCGATGGTGCCGAGTGCGACGGCGTCGAGGTAGAGGCGCGCGCGCGGTCCAGTCCGCCGTGGCCGCGAAACAGCCGTTCCACCAACTTGAACGTCACCCCGACGCCGGCGAGCGACTTGAACGGGTAGCCACAACCGGGGCGTAGCGGATTCACGATCGCGACCGCGTCCGGCAACTGGGCCGGCGGCTCGTGATGGTCGGTGATGACCGTGTCGATGCCGAGCGTGCGGGCGTGCGCTACGGCCTCGACCGCGGTGATGCCACAGTCCACGGTGACCACGAGCGTGCAGCCGCGGCGCTTCGCCTCGTCGATGGCTTCGACCGTCAGGCCGTAACCATCACGGATGCGGTGCGGGATGCGGTACTCGACGCGGGCCGACAACTCCTCGAGCGCGCTGTAGAGCAGGAACGTGGAGGTGATGCCGTCCACGTCGTAGTCGCCGTGCACGAAGATGCGCTCTTCCCGCTGGATGGCGCCCAGGACGCGCTCGGCGGCCAGCTCCAGGTCGCGCATCTCCGCCGGGTCGTGCAGGTCATCGAGCGAGGGGTCCAGGAAGCGCCGCGCTGCGTCCTCGCGCCCCAGGCCGCGATTCACCAGCGCATGCCCCAGCGCGAGCGGGGCGCCCAGTGCGCGCGCCAGTCCCGCGGCCGCTTCCGGGGAGTGGTTCGGATGCAGCACCCACTGCGGTGAGGCCGTGACGGTCGGCGGCATGCGCGGTTCCCGGGGAGGAGGTGAAGGGATCGGCTTCTGGAGCCTCAGACTCTAATGGCCTTGCCGCTTGGCCGGCAAGGCGTTCAACGTTTCAGCGTTGCTCGACCCTTGCACGCAGCAACTCGACTCGGCCGTCGGCGGCGCCCGGGAGTCGCGCGGCGCTCTGCAACGCTTGCGCCGCTCCCGCCGCATCGCCCAGCCGGGCGCGCGTGTCCGCCACGCCGAGCCAAGCCTCGTAGAACTCGGGTGCCGTGGCCACCGCGCGCTCGAATGCGACGCGCGCCAACGCGATGTCGCCGGCCGCGACGGCCGCCCGGCCCAGGTCCCACGCGAGCCCGGCGTCGTCGATCAAGCGCTCCGAGGCGAACGCCAATGGCTCGAGCGCACCTTGCGCGTCGCCTCCCGCGAACCTCGCCACACCGAGTGCGCCCCGGGCTGCGGCTTCGTCCGGCCGTGCGGCCACGAGGTGTTCGCCCGCGGCCACCGCTTCGCGCGCTCGCCCGAGCCGGGCGAGCGCTCGCACGCGGATGACACCCGCCGCCAGGGCATCGGACGCTTCGCCCTCGCGCGCGAGTGCCTGCTCGGCCGCGGCGAGCGCCTGCTCGAAGCGCCCCTCGCGGAACTCGATCGAGGCGCGCGCCACGAGCGGCCCGGCGCTCGCGGGTGAGGCCGACTCGGCCCTCGCGATCCACACGCGCGCCTCTTCGCCCCGGCCGAGCGACGACAGCAGGTCGGCCAACCCGAGCAAGGCGTCCGGATCGCGTGGCCGGACCTGGGCGATGCGGCGGATGCGCGACTCGTCGTCGCGCCACGCCGCCACGGCGGGCCACACGGCGAGCGCCTGGAGCACCACCCACACCGCCAGCGCGCCGCCCGCGAGCAGGCGGGCGCGCGCGGGGCTCTGCGCCGCGAGCATCGCGAGCCCCAGAGCCAGGCCCGCGGCCGGCAGGGCGAGCGAGCGCTCGGCGAAGCGCACGCCGGACTCGAGCAGCGACGCGGCCGCAACGGGCAGGAGCGGCGCGAACACGAGCGCCGGCACCAGCACGACCGGCATGCGGCGCTGGATCGCCACGGCAACGCCCACGCTCACCAATGCCAACCCCGCCCACGCCGCGCCGCTCACGCCAGCACCCGGAGCACGCCAGAGCTCGAGCAGCGGCGAGTGCGTCGCCCCGGGGAGCAGCCATGCGAGATGCGCCCACACCAGCGCCGCCAGGCCCGCGGCAGCACCGGGCGTGGCCGGATGAGCGGGTGCGGCCACCAGCGCGCGGTGAGCGAGCCCCCACGCTCCGACGAGCGCGAGCGAGGCGAGCGCCGGTCGCCAGCGGCGCGTGCGCGCCGCCCGAGCGGCGTCGGCCGCATCGGCCGCGAGCAGCAGCGGCAGCACCAGCGCACTCTCCTTTGCCAGAAGTGCCACTCCCACGCACGCGAGCGTGCCGAGGGCCGCGATCGTCGAGCCCTGCTCCCGCCACCGCCTCGCCAGCGTCAAGGCCAGCAGGCTTGACAGGGCGACCCAGGCGTCGGCTGAACCCGAGATCCACGCGGTGGACTCGGCGAGCGCGGGTGCCGTTGCGTAGACGAGTCCCGCGCCGAGCGCGGCCCAGGCGGGGAGCGAGCGAGCGAGCGCCAGACGCGCGACGAGCGCCGACGCCGTGGCGTGCAATGCCACGTTCACCAGATGAAACGCCCACGGCTGCCAGTCCGACAGCACGCCGGCCAGGCGGAAGGTCGTTGTGACGAGCGGCCGCCACATGCCGGTGCCACCGCCGGTCGACTGCCAGAAGTCCTGCGTCAGGAGCGCCGCCCAGCGCGGGCCCTGGAGCGCGGCGTTCCGCACGATCAGATCGAGATCGTCCCACACGAACGCGTAGCCGAACGTGCGCGCGTAGAGCACCAGCGCTACCGACACCGGGACCAGCCAGACCCACGCGGGGCCGACTCCCGCGCGGCCGCCACCGGCCGCACGGCTTCCCTGAAACGATGCGGCCCGCCGGCTGGACGCCGGCGGGCGCGCGCTCGTGTGCATGCCGAGCCTCCCGTAAGCCGAATTCTGTACGGATTGCTCCGTGGTGATCATTTGACTGGGACGATGGTCTCCCATCGCCTCGTGGCGACCGACCCTGGGGTGGTAACGGGGCGGGTCACACCCCTCCCCCTCTATGCGGTCTTGCTCCGGACGGGGTTTGGCGAGCCGATGCCGTCGCCGGCACCGCTGGTGAGCTCTTACCTCACCGTTTCACCCTTGCCCGCAGCGGCGCCGTTAGGCGCCGCCCGTTGGCGGTCTACTCTCTGTTCCACTTTCCGTAGGCTCACGCCCCCCGGGGGTTACCCGGCGTCCTGCCCTGTGGAGTTCGGACTTTCCTCACGATGCGACCTCGGCCGCCGCGTGAGCGGAAGCGTCGGCACACACCGCGCGATCACCTGGGAGACTCGGACTTCCTTTGAAGCGCCAGGTCCAGCGCCTCATTCACCAATCCGTCCGCGCGGCCATTGTCGTCGCGAGGAACGGATTCGAATCTTACCACGCCAACCTGGGTCACGGCATTGCGGGCTTCGGCGTGCAATGGTTTGAGGCCTTCGCTCTTCACCTTGTACTGACCCAGCATCTGGCGCACCACGAGTTCGGAATCCATGTGCACCACCAGTGTGCGCACCCCGTGCCGCGCCGCCGCCGCGAGCCCCGCCAACAGCGAGCGGTACTCGGCGACATTGTTCGTGCACACGCCGAGGAACTCGCCACGCGCCTCGACCTCCCGCCCCGTCGCGTCGCACAGCACGTAGCCGATGGCTCCGGGACCCGGATTCCCGCGGGAGCCGCCGTCGCAGCGCAGCGTCCACACGGTGTCGGAGGTCGGGGTCATCGCGCGACCCTAACGGTGCGCGGCGGCCGACTCAAGCGGCGCCCTCGACTCGACGGC
>JANNKI010000484.1:0-2262 GCA_031396225.1 bacterium
GCCGTCGAGGGCTATGGCGCGCGCATCGTGTTCCACGCCGACCGGGCGACTTTGTTCGACCGGCTGCGCGAAGAGGAGACGCGCACGGGTGCGGCGTTCGTTCATCCGTTTGACGATCCCCAGGGGTTAGCGGGCGCAGGCACGCTGGGACTCGAGCTGCTGGAGCAGTCGCCCGCGCTCGACGCCGTGTTCGTCGCGATCGGTGGCGGCGGCCTGCTGGCCGGAGTGGCGTGCGCCGTCAAGGCACTGCGCCCGCGGTGTCGCGTGATCGGCGTGGAGCTGGCCGAAGGCCCGGGCATGACGCCCGCGCTCGCGGCTGGCAAGCCCGTGACTGTGCCGCGGCCGCGTACGCTAGCCGACGGGCTGACGCCACCGTTTGTGGGCGCGCTGCCGCTCGAGGCGGCGCGCCGTCACGTGGACCAGATCGTGCTCGTCACCGAGGACGAGATCGCCGACGCGATGCGCTCGTTGTTCGAGCGGGCGCGCCTGGTGGTGGAGGGCTCGGGCGCCGCTGCCCTGGCCGGGCTGCTCTCGGGGCGTGCGCGGGTCGAGAAGGGCGCGAACGTTGCGGTGATCGTATCCGGAGGCAACGTGGATCCGGAGCGTTTCTGCAGTCTCTACGCGACCGGCGAGGTGCCTGCGTGAAGGTGCTGTTCCTGAATGAACGCGAGGTGTACGCGCTGCTTGAGATGGAGCCGTGCATGCGACTCATGCACGAGGCGCTCTCCACCCTGGCTCGCGGGGATGCCGTGCAGCCACTTCGGAGCATGGTGCGACTTCCCGACGGCAGCGGGCTCCTGGGCCTGATGCCCGGCTACCTGGGTGAGCCGCAGGCGTTCGGACTCAAGGTCGTGAGCGTGATGCCCGGAAACCACGGCACCGGCTACGACTCGCACCAGGGCGTGGTGATGTTGTTCGGCGTCCAGCACGGCGAACCGCTCGCCATGATGGACGCGAGCGCGATCACCGCCGTGCGCACGGCGGCCGTCTCCGGGGCGGTCACGCGGGTGCTTGCTCGCGAGCACGCCGGCGATCTGGCGCTGTTGGGCGCAGGCGTGCAGGCGCGCACGCATCTCGAAGCCATGCGCGCCGCGCGCCCGCTGCGGCGAGTGCGCGTGTGGAGCCGAACGCGCGAAAGCGCCGAGCGCTTCGCGATCGAGCAGGGAGCGCGCCACGCGATCCGCATCGAGGTTTGCGCGGACGCCGAGTCGGCGGTGCGCGGCGCCGACCTCGTGTGCACCACGACGTCGGCGCGCGAGCCCGTGTTGCTCGGACGCTGGCTCGCGCCGGGAGCACACGTGAATGCCGTGGGGGCGTGCTTCGCGGCCAGTCGTGAGCTCGACGCGGAGGCCGTGGCACGCGCCCGGTTCTTCACAGATCGCCGCGAGTCCTGTCTCGCCGAGGCAGGTGACTTCCTGCTGGCGCGGGCCGAGGGCGCCGTGAACGACTCCCATCTGCTGGGAGAGGTGGGGGAGGTGTTCCTGGGTGGCCTACCCGGTCGCACCGGCCCCGACGACATCACGCTGTTCAAGTCGCTCGGGATCGCGGTGGAGGACCTGGCCTCGGCGCACGCGCTGTTGCGGCGCGCCCGCGAGACGGGGGCAGGGCAGTGGCTCGAGTGGGGCGGGCCGCCCGGGGCGTGAAGGGACGTGGCGCGAGCCACCGTTGGGCCGCGCACACGCGCTGGCGCTAGACTGGCGCGGACCGGGTACCCCACCCGACGAGGAGACACCCGCGCATGACCCGCATTCCGGCCGACGACCCAACCACGCGACTTTTCCTGCGCCACATGCTCGCGACGCTTGCCTATCGCGCCGGCAAGACCGTGCGCGGCGCGCCCGCGGCATTCGGCGACTACCGCGCGAGCGAGAACTCCCCGCGCGTGGTGGACATCGTCGCCCACATGGGCGACCTCATGGACTGGGTGCTCACTATGCTGCAGGGAACGCCGCGGTGGAACAACGCGACGCCGCAGGAGTGGGAGGCCGAGATCGCGCGCTTCTTCGCCTCGCTCGGCGCCGTGGACCGCTATCTCGCAGCGGGCTCACCCATCGCGTGGGAGCCCGGCAGCTTGTTCCAGGGTGGTCTCGCCGACGCGCTCACCCACACCGGTCAGCTCGCGATGTTGCGCCGACTCTCGGGATTCAAGATGAAGGGCGAGAGCTACGCCCGAGCCGACATCGAGGTGGGGCGCGTGGGAATCGATCAGGTGCCGGCCGATCCGCGCAACGAGTTCAATTGACCGAGCCTCCCGGCATGGGG
>JANNKI010000488.1:0-1886 GCA_031396225.1 bacterium
ATTACGAGATCAGAACCGCCTGCTCGCGCCGAGGGCGAAGCCATGATCCGGAGCGCCATCGGACAAGCCGAACGAGCCTGAGATCTGCACGCGCCATCCGTTCGCGCCCTTCACAGTCAGCGCCGTCAGGATGTCGCGCGCGTTCGCGTAGCGGGGTACGAAGGCGCGATCCTCGGCGAAGAACACACTCAGGTTGAGGAGGCCGTTCGCCAGGTCGCGGCCGATGCCGACGTCGTACCACCAGTTGTTGTTGTAGTCGAAGTCGTCGGGATCGCCGATGAAGGTGAACCCACCGTCCGCCATCGCGAGGAGCCCGCCGCCGATCGTCCGGCTCACCTCGACGCCGACTCCCTCGTCCGGCTTGCCGGTACCCAGCCCGCGTTCGGCGCTGGCCGTCGGCGTCTTGACGTGAGCGCGGAGGGCAATCGTCGGCACCCACCCGCGCTCGTCCACGAGGTAGTAGCGCGCTCGCAGCACGATGTCGCCGAGGCCGCAGTCGGTGGTGCGTACCGCTGGCAGCGCGGTGGTCGGCGTCGAGGGGCCCCGCCCGTTGCCGGCGCGGCCAACGGCGGGGTTGGTCGGGACCGGCGTGCCATCCACTACCGTGACGCCTCCGCTCCCCGAGATGCAGGTGAACGGAAACACCAGCGTCACGTCGCCGTCGCTGAAGAGACGCCGGGCGGTGATCGGCGTGTGCACCACTTCGGTGCGTGAGCTGGTGCCGTAGCCCCCGCTCGAGAAGCTCGGAGACGACCCCACCTGCCACTCATCGTCGGCCGCGTAGGCGGTGGCCGGGACGCCGGCGAGGAGCAGCCACACTCCACACATGAACTTCGACATATCTCCCCCGGTAAAGTGCCCGGCGGGCGAGGCCTTCGAGCCGCGCCCGCCGTTCAGGTGCGTGGTCCCAGGTTCCTGGGCGTTCATCGCTGGTCAGGATGCCGCGTTAGCGCTGCGCAGGCCGCTCGGGTCGATCCGGACGCTCCGGCCTCTCGGGGCGGTCCGGACGTTCCGGCCGCTCGGGACGCTCCGGACGGTCGGGGCGCTCCGGACGGTCCGGCCTCTCCGGTCGCTCCCGTCGCTCGGGTCGTTCCGGGCGGTCCCGGCGCTCCGGTCGCTGGTTGGCCTGCGCCAGCCGCAACCGCGCCGGCTGCACGTGCGCCAGCACCGGCGCGGCGTCCATGATCACGAGGGCTCCGGCGGCCAGCAGTGCCGCAATGACTCCAGACTTCTTCATGACTCACTCCTCTACGTATCGACGTCTGCCAAAACCGACTCGCATGCTCAATCACGTTCAACGGGGGAGCTTGGCCGTGCCGTGCAGTCCTGAGCAGCTTCGGCGAACAAGTCCGCCCGGCGTTCGTGCCGGACGTGTTCTTCATGGGGTTAGACGGCGGGGGGAGGGTTCCGTAAACGGAACCGGAGAACTTCGAACTTAGAAGGGAGAACTACGAAGGACTGACACACGTGCTCCGGGCAAGACGGCGGGTGCTCTAGAGAATCGACGGATTGCTCGCCGCTGCGCGACTGATTGAAACTGCTCGACGAGATTAGTCAGCCAGCGCGACGACTGGATCGATTCGCGTTGCGCGTCGTGCCGGAATCGCGCACGCCGCCAGCGCAATGAGCGCGAGCATGGCGACGGCCATCGCCAGTACCATGGGCTCGGTGGCTCGTACCTCAAACAACTGATTCTGTAGGGTTCGTGTGAGGGCCGCCACGCCGCCGAGGCCGAGCGCCAGGCCCACAGCGACCAAAACCAGGCCCTCACTCAACACCAGGCGGGCGATGGCCCCGCCGGTGCTGCCACTGCTGCGTGCTGGCACGTCGGTCGGGGCGAATGCCGAGGAGGCGAAATCTGCGTACTCGAGGCGCGACTTCGCGTC
>JANNKI010000056.1:0-4673 GCA_031396225.1 bacterium
GCCCTCGCGCGACTGCACCCTTCGTGGGAGCGGCGCGGCAGCCCCGACGGCGCGCAGGCGGGCGGCACGCTGGCACGGCGGCTCGAGCTGGCTCCCGGTGACACGCTGACGCTCGCGAGTCCCGCGGGCGATCGCACGCTCACGCTGCGCGTGGGCGGCGTGTTCGAGTCCGGCGGCAGCGACGACGAGGCCCTGTGGCTGCCGCTCGCGGCGGTGCAGGCATTGGCCGGCCGGCCGGGTGCGGTGAGCCTGGTGCAGGCTCGCGTGGACGGCGGCAGTGCGCAGGTGGAACGGGCCGCGTCGCGTCTGCAGCGCGGCGGCGGCATGGCCGCGTTGCCGCTGCACGCGCTCTCCGCCACCGAGCAGGGGCTCCTGGACCGAATGCGCCGGCTCATGCTGCTCGTCACACTCGCCGCACTCGTGGCCGGCGCGCTCTCCGCTTACGGCACGCTCACCGACCTGGCGCTCGAGCGCCGGCGCGAGATCGCGCTTCTCAAGGCCATCGGCGCTCCGCGCCGCCGCATCGTGGGCCGCTTCCTCGCCGAGTCCCTGGCCATCGGGCTCACGGGCGGCGTGTTGGGCTGGCTGATCGGCGCGGGATTCGCACTGTTCATCGGCCGCCAGGTGTTTCACGCCGCGTTGCGGCTCCAGCCCGGCGTGCCGCCGTTGGTGGTCGCACTCGCCGTGCTCACCGCGCTGGTCGCCGCGGCCGGACCCATCCGGCTGGCACTGGCGGTGGAGCCGGCAGGCGCGCTACGGGAGGACGGATGAGCGACTCCCTGGTGAGGCTCGAGGGCGTCTCGCGCCACTACGGATCGCTCAAGGCGCTCGACGGCGTGGACCTCACCATCTCGCGCGGGGAGTGGCTCGCGGTGATGGGACCGTCGGGCTCGGGCAAGAGCACGCTCATGCACCTGCTGGGTGCGCTCGACTCGCCGAGCACCGGACGCGTGTGGGTGGACGGCGTGGAGGTGAGCGCCCTGAACGAGAGCGCCCGTGCGCGCTTCCGGCGCGAGAAGGTGGGCATCGTGTTCCAGCAGTTTCACCTGCTTCCCTACCTCACCGCGCTCGAAAACGTCATGGTCGCACAGCACTACCACTCGGTGGCCGACGCCGCAGAGGCGCACGCCGTGCTCGACCGCGTGGGCCTCGCCGATCGCGCCGAGCACCTGCCGAGCCAACTCTCGGGCGGCGAGCAGCAGCGCGTGTGCGTGGCGCGCGCGCTCGTGAACCAGCCACGGCTGCTGCTCGCCGACGAGCCCACCGGCAACCTCGACGAGGACAACGAGACCAAGGTGCTGGCGCTGTTCGAGGAGCTGCACGCCGAAGGGCACACGCTCGTCACGGTGACGCACGCGATGCGGGTCGGCCTGCTCGCCGACCGGCGCATCGAGCTGTCGCACGGCAGGCTCGTGGACCTGACCGTGCCGAGCCAGGAGATCGACCGGCGCTACGACGAGGTGCTGATCCAGCTCTGGCTCTCGGAGGAGCGTCGCGCCACGCTCGCACCCGACCGTGTCCAACTCCCCGACGTGGTGGACCCGCGCCGAACGCTCAAGGGCATGCACGAATCGGGGTTGCTCGCCGCTCCCACCGGGCCGCTGGTGTTCACGCCCCGTGGCCGCACCCGGGCACGCGACCTGATCCGCCGCCGCCGGCTGGCCGAGGTGTTGTTCTCCTCGGCCCTCCATCTGCCGGAGCACGAAGTGGAGCAGACCGCCTGCCTCATGGAGCACGTCATCGACCCGACCGTGGCGAACTCGATCTGCTCGTTCCTCGGACACCCACGGCGCTGCCCGCACGGCCGTCCCATCCCGACCGGCGATTGTTGCGAGTTGCCCATCGTGCACGGCTGACGCCGGACCCGCGTGGCCAGTAGAATAGAGGTCCACGACTTCCAGCCTCGGGACCTCATGCTCGCTCGCACACGCTTGCCTCATTCGCTCTTGCCGCTGCTTTTGCTGGCCCTGGCCGCGGCCCCGCTTCACGCGGACGGCGTGCCGCTCGGGCCCTCGCCGGGCGAACCACAGCTCCGCCCCGCGGTGGTGCCGGATGGCAAGGGCGGCGCGTTCGTGACGTACAAGACCGCCACCGCGCGGGTCGGCACCGTGCACGTGAACGGTGCTGGCGTCGCGGATGGCGGACCCGGCTTCGACCCGGTGCCCGTGCCGTTCACGCTCGAGTCCGGCGAGCCCCTGCGATTCGTGCTCGGCTCCGACTCCGAGCTTGTGATCGCCTCGGACCGGGCTGCCGCCGCGGGTCCGGCGCTGACGCGCCTGCGGCCGGGGGGTGTCGCACAGCCCGGCTTTCCGGTGGGACTCGGAGCTCCCTACCAGCACCCAGCGCTGGTGGCGGGGCTCGGGGGCCGCACGCTGATCGTGGCCAAGGGAAGCGACGGCACGTCTTACTGGACGGTGCGCGCCGCGGTCGTGGCCGCCGACGGCCAGGTGGAGAGCGCGGTGGAGCTCTCGTCGCAACTTCAGTTCTTCAACGTGGACCGGCTCGATGCCGCCACGGACGGCGCCGGCGGGCTGATCGCGATCATGCCCTACTACGATGCCCTGAACACCGGCAGCAAGGACCTGTGCGCGTTCCGACTCGCGGCGGACGGTTCGCGCCCGTGGGGCGAGTTGCCGCGCCCCATCGTGATGGTGCCGCGCGACCAGACCGATCCGCACGTCGTACCCGACGGCGTCGGTGGCGTGATGGCGGTGTGGTCCGATCCGCGTTCGGCGGGGCGCTCGACGGACATCTACGCGCTCCGGCTCGACCAGAACATGAACCGGCCGCCGGGCTGGCTCTTCTACGGCCAGGCGGTCTGCGACGCGAGCGGCGAGCAGACCCAGCCGCGCCTCGTGCGCGACGGCGGCACCGGGGTGTGGGTGGTGTGGCTGGACCAACGAAACGGCACGGACGGCGACTTGCGCTACTCGCGCATGCTGTGGAACGGCGAGCTGGGGCCCGGCCTCACCCGGGCGGGCGCGGTGCTGTGCGAGGCGCCCGGCGCGCAAAGCGAGGCGGAGATCGCGCCCGACGGTGCGGGCGGGTTCTACGCGGTGTGGCGTGACGAGCGCTCGGGTGACGCCGACCTCTACGTGCAGCACGTGCTGGGCTCGGGGCTCGTCGCACCCGGCTGGCCGGCGCACGGCCGACCGCTCGTGGAGGCCCCGGGAGCGCAGGACCAGCCAGCGCTGGCCGCGTTGCCGGGCGGTCGCGTGGTGATCGCGTGGCGGGACGCCCGTGACGGGATCGCGCGCATCTACTCGACGGCGGTGGACGACCCGGCGAACGCGGACAGCGACCTGCCGGGGGTCGCGGGGCTCGCGCTCGCGGCCGCGGACCCGGTGCGCGGCGCGTTGCACGCCACGATCTCATTGCCGGCAGCCGCGCCCGCGGTGCTCGAGCTCATGGACGTGACCGGCCGGCTGCGCGCACGCACACGCCTCGCGGGCCCGCTTCGCGAGGCCTCCGTGACGTTGCGACCGAGCGAGCCGCTCGAACCCGGACACTTCTTCCTGCGACTGCGGCAGGGCGACGCCTCCGCGAGCGTGCGCGTGAGCGTGCTCCGCTGACGCGTCCCATGGACGAGCCCGGGGCGCTGCCCCTCGCCCACACGCCGCTCGCCGTGGCGTCGCTCGCCGAGGCCGCGGCCCGGCTGCCGAGCGCGCGGCTGCTGGACGTGCGCGAGCGCCAGGCGTTCGCGCGGGGTCACGCCACGGGGGCCGGAAACGTCGCGCTCGAGGACTTCGGCGCGCGCCGCGTGGAACTGCCCGGACGAGACCAGGCGGTGCTGGTGCTGCACGACGACCCGGAGCGGGCCCTCCTGGCCGCACGAGCGCTCGTCGCGAGCGGATACACGCGCGTGGGCTGGTTGGCCGCGCCGCTCGCGCGCGATCCCGATGGGCTCGTCTCGCGCGAGCCGCCCGCGCCGCTCTGGTCGCCGTCGGCGTTCCTCGAACGGGTACACGCCAGACTTCCGCGAGGGCGCGCGCTCGACTTGGCGTGCGGTTCGGGGCGCGCGTCCGTGTTCCTCGCCCGGGCTGGCTGGACGGTGGAGGGGTGGGACGTTGACCCGTCGGCGCTCGCACTCGCGCGCGCGTTCGCGTCGCGGGCCGGGGTCGCGGTGTCATTCCGGCAACTCGACGTGGAGCGCTGCACGCCTCCGGCGTGCGACGGCGCGTTCGACCTCATCGTGGTGGTGCGCTATCTCCACCGCGAACTCTTCCCCTGGATCGAGCGCGCCCTCGCGCCGGGCGGCGTGCTCGTCTACGAGACGTTCCGGCAAGGGCAGGAGCGCTTCGGCCATCCGCGGCGCGCTCGCCATCTGCTGGAGCCCGGGGAACTCGCACGAGCATTCCCCTCGCTGCTCGTGGAGATCCACGAGGAGACGCCCGACACCGCGCCGCCGGTGCTGGCCCGGCTCCTGGCGCGCCGGCCCACGCAGGACGAACCGCTCGACCGCTGACCTTCGCCGGCGCTCCCCTCGGACTGCCTCCCCCGTTGGTCCCCCCGATGACCGGCGCTGGTTGCGCACGCTTGGTGCTGACCCGGCGCACCACGTAAAGTGCGACCTATGCTCGCCACCACCTTTCGCCGCCCCTCCAGGGCGGCATGCGTATTCCTGTCCGCACTATTCACGATGCCGCTGTTCGGTTGCGCACCCAAGGCCGGTG
>JANNKI010000058.1:0-1760 GCA_031396225.1 bacterium
GGTGCGAATACCGGCTGAGATAACGCAGGACCTGATCCGGTCCCGCCATCGGCGCCTTGCTGTAGACGACCCACGGGGTGCTGGCCGCCTCGCGCAGGCGCTGGCGCGCAAAGGTCTCGGGCATGGACAGGGATCGGGATGTGACGGCGGCCTCGAAACGCTCGAGCAGCTTGCCCCTGAAGACCCTGGAGAGCATGCGGACAGGCAGGAAGAAGGAGGGCCGTGTGCCGATCCATCGCGTGCGATCGAGGCTGAGGCCACCACCCGTCACGATGCAGTGCACGTGTGGATGAAAGCGCATGGTCTGCGTCCAGGTGTGAAGGACGGCGATAGACCCCGGTGTCGCGCCGAGGCGTGATCGGGCGACGTCGCCCACCGCCTCCATGGCCGCTGCGAAGAGCGCCTGGTACCCCGCACGGTGATCGGCGAAGAAAAGCGGATGCAGAGCCGTGGGCACGGTGAAGACGAGGTGGAAATACGGCACCGGGAGCAGATCTCTGGCTTGCGCGGCGACCCACCGCGCCTGGTCGAGGCTCTGACACTTCGGGCAATGACGATTACGGCAGGAGTGGTAGACAGTCCTCGTCGCACCGCACGAGTCGCACACCTCGACGTGGCCGCCCAGCGTGGCGGTGCGGCAAAGGACGATGTCGCGAATGGCGCGACGCCGGTCGCGGCTCAGACGTTCGGGAGGCGGCGCGTGCGCCGCGAGGATGTCTGCGAGCTCCGGACGGCGGCCAGGCGTGGCCGCCACCTCCTACCGCGGAGGCGTCTCCCGCAGCCGGTCCAGCGGACTCCGCGTCTCCCGAAGGTATGCGCCCGCCACGTGCGTGTAGCGCTCGGTGGTGCCGAGGCTGCGGTGCCCGAGCAAGGCCTGGATGGTGCGCACGTTGACGCCGGACTCCATGAGGTGGGTGGCGAAGCTGTGCCGCAACGAATGGAAGCTCACCGGCTTGTCGATTCGCGCCGTCTGCTTCGCCACCTTGAATGCTCGTTGCACGATCGTGGGATTCAGAGGGCGGTTGCCGCCCTGGCCCGGAAAGAGCCACGTCCGGGGCTTCCTCTGCTTCCACCAGGCTCGCAGCGTCTCCAGAAGTGAGGTAGCGAGCATCACGTTCCGGTCCTTGCCGCCCTTGCCGCGCTCGACGCGGATCATCATCCGGCTGCTGTCGATGTCCGTGACCTTGAGGCGGAGCACCTCGCCGAGACGGAGGCCGCCCGAATAGGCGATCTCCATCATCGCTCGCTCACGCAGGGTCGACGCCGCATCCAGGAGCCGCCGCACTTCGTCCGCGCTGAGTGTGACCGGAAGACGCTGCGGCGCGCGTTGGAGCTGCACCACGCGGGGCCACTCGCGCGGGACCACCTCGCGGTAGAAGAAGGCGAACGCGCTGACCGCCTGATTGAACGTCGCGACCGACCGTTTCCCGTCCGTGAGCCCGATCAGGAACGTGTGAATGTCCGACTCGCTCAGCTCATCCGCCGTCTTCCCGGATCGCTTCACCAGCCGGAGCATCCAGCCGAGATAGGCCTTCTGCGTTCGCGGCGCGAATCCGCGCAGCGCCATGGCCTCTCGCATCGCATCGCGGTGCTTGCCCATCTGTTCCTCCTCGTGAATGACGTCACGAGGCAGATGGCTACGGCAGGAACGTCGTTACTACAACTCCACCGCGAAGCGGTTTAGTTCAACAATGCGTATCTGGACTCCTCCGGTCAAGTGAGCCGTCGTCGGACTAAACGCTAGGCACCTCCCTACTCTC
>JANNKI010000569.1:0-3363 GCA_031396225.1 bacterium
GGCTGGCGCATGGCGGTTGGCAGGGGAGCGACGGCGACTATCTCTTTCAAGACGACAACTCCACGCCGCTCGAGCCTGCTGACGACGTGTTGGCGCCCCGGGAGAACGCGCGTTGCGATGCCGCCTCCGCGCTGCTGCGTGGCGGCTGGGCGCCGGACGATCGCCTGCGGAGCTCGGCGCACGTGGAGTACTTCCGGCGCGGCCAGGGCGTGCCGGGTCCGGGGGCCACTCCGGCGCTCTCCGCCCGCTACGCGAGCGAGCGCGTCATGGTCGCCACGGACACGCGCGCGGGCCTCGGACCGCGCGCACCCTCGCTCGACGTTCGGCTGAACGCCTCGCGCGAGGTCACGCGCCTGCGCGACACGTCGGGCGAGCTGGGCTACGGACGGGTGGACACGCGCGAGCGCTTCGACGATGCGGGCGTCTCGTTCGAGGTGACGAGTCCCGCGCGCTGGGACTGGCTCTCGCTCCGCAGCGGCATCGCGCTCCGCAACGAAGCCGCGCGGCCCGCCGCACCCACCGCCGGGCTCGTCGATCCGCCGCCCAGTCGGCGCGACACCCGTGCCGTGTGGGTGGGCGTGCAGACCGGCGGCGGCGCCGCCCGATGGCTGCTGTCCGCCGGCCGTCGCTGGGATCGTCAGGGCGAGTCGGTGCAGGACAGGCGCTCCACGGGCGCACTGCGCGTGCGCGACTCCAGGCGCACGCTCGACGCGCCGCAGCTCGGCGCGCGCTTCCGCATCGGCGGTGGGCTCGAGCTAAAGTCCAACTGGTCGCGGTCGAGCCGCGCCCCCGAGTTCGACGAACTCTTCGGCATCGACGGCTCGGTGACCGGCAACCCCACGTTGGTCCCGGAGCACGCCGAGAGCTGGGACGCCGGCCTCACGTGGGTGCGGGCGTGGGCCCAGGTGCGACTGTCGGCCGACTGGTCGCGACATGCCACGCACGCGCGCGACCTCGTGCTCTACGAACGCAGCTCGCCGCGCGGCGCACGGCCGGTGAACGTGGGCGCGGCCCGGCTCCGTGGCGAGGAGGCGGCGCTCCGTGCGGCGTGGCGCGGGGTCGAGCTGTCGGCCTCGACCGCGTGGCTCTCCGCCACCGACCGCACCGCGATCTCGTTCTACCATGGCCGGCGCCTGCCCCAGCGCGCCGAGCGCCAGTCGTATGCGCGGTTGTCGTGGCAAGCGCGCGGCTGGACCGTCACCAGCGACGTCGAGTACCTGGGCGACACGTTTCTCGACCGCGTCAACTTCACGCGCGCGCCCTCGCGCACGCTGGTGGGCGCGGCGCTCGGCAGGACGCTCGGTCGCGTCGGGCTCCTGGCCGAGGGCCGGAACCTCGGCGATCGGCTGGCCGAGGACGTGGCGGGCTTCCCGCTTCCGGGTCGCATGTTCCTGTTCTCGCTCTCGCTCGATCTGGGGGAGGGCGCCACTCCGCCCTAGGTCCGAAACGAGTTTCCGCCAGCGCGCCGGCCCACCGGGCCTGCTCCACCTCTCGCATCCGCTCGACATCCCGACCTCGCACCGCATCCGAACCCGGAGGACGCCTTGACCCGCACCATCCGCACTGCCGTCGCGCTGGCGACTTTGTTTTTTCTGATGAGCTTCGTTTCCGCGCCTCCGGCACGGGCGGCGCGTGCCTACGTCGTGGAGTCGGACTTCGCCACGGGCTCGTTCAGCAGCGTGGAAGCCTCGACTTACGCCAAGGCCTGCAACGTGGCCCCGGTGCACTCGGATGCGCGCGTGCGCTGGTACGACGGACGCGTGTACGTGGTCAACCGGTTCGGCGCCGACAACATCCAGGTGCTCAACGGCACGAGCTATGCGCTGGTGCGCCAGTTCTCGGTGGGCAACGGCTCCAATCCCTACGACATCGCGTTCAGTTCGCCGAGCCGCGCCTACGTGACGCGTTACGAGTCCACCGACCTGTGGATCGTGGATCCCACGACGGGCGCGCACGTGGGCACGGTCTCGCTGGCCGGCCTCGCCGACGCCGACGGCGTCCCCGAGATGGACCGGCTGCAGATGGTGGGGCCGCTTTTGTTCGTGTCGCTCCAGCGCGTCAACCGAAACGCCGGCTTCCAGCCCACCGACTCGTCGCTGGTGGCGGTGGTGGACACGCGCAACGACACCGTGGTGGATTGCGATCCGGCGCACCCGGGCGTGCAGGGCATCCTGTTGCCGCGCAAGAATCCGGTCACCCCGTTCGTGTTCGACGCGCCACGGACGCGGCTCTACCTGGGCTGCGTCGGGTTCTACGGCCCACTGGACGGTGGCATCGTGCGCGTGGATCCGGTGGCGCTCGTTGCCGATGGCGTGGTGGCGAGGGAGGACTCGCTGGGTGGCGACGTGCTCGACCTGGCCTGGCACGACGATTCGCGCGCCTACGCGATCGTGAGCGACGTGTCCTTCAACACCCAACTCATCCGCTGGTCCCCGGTGAGCGGGCGCCGGCTGGCCACACTCTACAATCCGGGCGGTTTCTCGCTCGCGGACGCCGAGGTCACCCCCGACGGGAGCGAAGTGTGGGTGTGCAACTCCAGTTTCAGCTCGCCCGGCATCCGCGTGTTCGCCACCAGCACGGACCAGCTCGTGGGCGCCCCCATCACCTGCACGCTGCCGCCGCAGGGGCTCACGTTCGATACTGCTACAGGACAAGTTGCAGGGGTGAACACGCTCACTTCGAGCCTCTCGTTCGCGGCGCCCACGCCAAATCCGGCGCGCGACGCGGTGACGTTCGAGTTCTCGTCAGCAGGAGCGGGCCAAGCGAAGCTGGAAGTGTTCGACGTGTCGGGGAGGCGGGTGCGCGCCTGGCAACGCCCAGCCTCCGCGGTCGGTCGGGACAAACTTCGTTGGGACCTGCGCGACGCCGCCGGTCGGCGAGTGGCCCCCGGCGTGTACCTGGCGACGGTGCGGAGCAATGAGGCATCGCTCTCACGACGTGTCCTGGTGCTGCATTGAGCAGTCGAATGTGCGCACTCTCGATCCGCTGATCCGCAAAGTCCACCGACCTGAGAAAATCCCTTGGCATTCGCCGGGGGCTCCCTCACACTCTTCCGCGGGCTGCCGCCGCGCGGGCCCTTCAGTTGCGCGGCCGGCGCCCGCGTTCGATCCGCCCGTCGAACGCGCCGGGAGAACCTCGGAGCGCGCCCCTGACCCGCTTCGACGTAGGACTCGAGGGGCTGGCCACGGCCAGCCCCTCGTCCGTCTCCGGGCCGGCGCGCTGACCGCGCGGCCGTGACGATGGCTGCCCCGCCGGGCAGGGCATGGCCTTCACGAGTGGCGCCCGCTACATTGCGCGTTCCACCGCACCCGGAGGGGCCTTGAGAACGTCGGCCATGCTGTCGGTCGTGTTGCTGTTGGTTGG
>JANNKI010000575.1:0-2567 GCA_031396225.1 bacterium
CGATGCGGCCGGCGGGACCTTCGCCCTCGACACGGAACTGGATGAGCGAACGGTCCGCGCCGGCGGGCACGGCGAACGTGAAGTCCGCGGTGGCCTCGTTCCGCGCGCCCATGCGGCCCAGCGAGGCGCGCGACCGCCCGAGTACCGCGGCCCCACCCGGCGATGCGATCCGGGCCTCGGCCGAGGCCAGCCCGACCCTCGAGGTGGTGGTCAATCGGAGTCGCACCGTTGCGCCGCGACGGATGGGATCGAGCGCCTGGATCCGAACCTGGATCGGGTGCTGCACGCTGACATCACACGTCACGAGCGACCGATTCGGGAACGTCCCGGTCCTGGTCATCGAGAGCTCGTCGGCGTTCGCGCTTCCCAGTGGAAGCGGCAGCAAGGCGAGGCCGATCAGCCAGAGCCATGGAACGGCCTTCGAAAATCCGGTGGCGGAGCGCATGGTTTCTCCTTGGGCGATGGAACCGTGGGCGGACGAACAACCGGGCCCATGAAGCCCGACGCGCCTTGACCACGGCTTGAGTGGCTCCGAGCCGTGGACCGGATCACAGACGGCAGCGTGAAGGCCGGACGCCGTTTAGCGGGTCGGGGCCGGCGCTGGCGCTGGCGCGGACAGTGTAGGCGCGGAAGCTACTGGCCCCAGTCCCACTGGATGCGCACGCCATGGCGCTCCAGGGCGCCGGTGATGGCGGTGTAGGCGCGCACGTCGGGACCCACGCGCTCGAGCGGCTTCACGCCCGGCTCGCCGCCGCCGCCACCCACCACCCATTGCGCCACCGCAGACGTCGTGAGTGCGGTGGTTCGGGCCATCGCCGTGAGACCGGTGGCCTCGTCGTAGCGGTCGATCAATATGGCGCGCTGCACGCGCAAGCCGCGTTTCACAACGGTCATCATGGCCACCAGGTCGCGCGGCGGATGCTCGATGCACCGGGTGCGGAACTCGTCGAGGAAGCGCCCGGAGTCCACCAGCGGGCGCACCGCCTCGGCGTGCCCGGGCCAGCGCAGCGTGCGTTCGCTCATGGTTCGCACTTTTGGCATCGTGGCGATGAGCGTGCGCAGCCCGTCCGAGAGGAACGACTCCATCTCGCCCACGCCGGGCACCTGCACGCGGTCCAGGTCGTCGAACGCGGGTAGCGTGGTGGGCTCGCCCTCGCGCACGACGCGCGCCGGGCGCACGTACTCCTCGAGCAAGTCCTCGAGCGACCACGTCACCACGAAGCCATAGGGTCGCGTGCGGTCCTGCGCCACGCCGCCCACGTACATGGTGATCTCGTCCGGCGTCCCCTCCGTGGCGGCATGGCCGGCGCACAGGTGTGTGAGCCCGGGCGCAAGCCCGCAGTCCGGGTAGATGGCCACGCCGGCGCGTCGGGCGTCGGCGTCCAGGGACAGCGCGTCCTCGGCGCAGAAGCTCACGTCCACGAGCGTGCGCTTGGCCTCGATGGCCGCCTGCATCGCGCCGAAGCCGAGCCGCGATGGCAGCGCACCCACCGCGAGGTCGTACTCGCGCATGCGGCGGGCGAGAGCCTCCACGTCCGCGAGATCGGCCTCGACCCAGCGCAGGTTACCGCGCTCGGGCAGCGAGGGTTCGCGCACGTCGGCCACGTCCACGTGGGTATTGGCGACCTTGTACGCCAGGTCCGTGGCGATCACCCGCCCCTGCTGTCCGCCTCCGAGCACCAGGATCTTCATGCGATCTCGCGACCCCCCTGGAACAAGCGCTTGCTCATGCCGTTCCCGACACGAGCCAGGCCTCGAGCATCACGCGCACGGGGCGGTCGCCAAGTTCGCGACGCAACGCGGTCGCCGTCAGGCGCTCGACTTCCTCGAGCGAGACCGTGCCGCGCTCCTGGATCACCAACGCCACGGGATTGCCGCGCACGAGCCCGTTGGCGAAATGTTCGGCGGATTCGGCCATGCTCTCGAATCCCACGGCCTCGGCTCTCACGTCGCGAAAGCCCGCTGCCTCGAGCCGGTTCCGGTGCTCCGCGGGGTCGGGATCGCTGAACGGCACCTGGTAGAAGGTGGGCGGGTCCGCGGGGAAAGCATTCGTCAGCACGTCGTTGATGATGCGGCCGAACGGGTTCCGCTCGAACGAACCCCAGGCGCTCAGGATCAGCCGTCCGCCGGGCTTGAGCATGCGCCTCGCCTCTTGTATGGCCATGAGCTTGTCGGGCATGAACATGATGCCAAACTGCATCACCACGGAGTCGAACGATTCGGCCTCGAACGGCAGGGCCTGCGCATCCGCCGTACGCCACACGATGCGGGCGTCTGCGGGCAGCGTCGCGCGCGCGTAGTCCACCATGCCCTGGTTCAAGTCGGTGGCCACCAGGCTGGCCGAGGACGGCAGCCGGTCGAGCATCCGGCGCGTCGCGATACCGGTGCCGCAGGCGATCTCGAGCACGCGCACACCCTCGTGGGTGGAGATGCGGCGTGCGAGGTCACGTGCGTAGGGCTCGAACATGACCGGGCCGAGATGCCGGTCGTAGAACTCCGGGATCGTGCCCGAGAAGTCGACGTGCTGTGCGTTGGTCATGGCGGGCTCC
Organism: bacterium; assembly: GCA_031396225.1. Classification (GTDB taxonomy): domain Bacteria; phylum Eisenbacteria; class RBG-16-71-46; order RBG-16-71-46; family RBG-16-71-46; genus JAIOPA01. The sequence continues at coordinate 2,550 of JANNKI010000575.1, forward strand.
TGGCGGAGGGTGTCCCTT
>JANNKI010000608.1:0-11646 GCA_031396225.1 bacterium
AGTGCTCAGGCAGTTCGCGCTCGTGGCGCGGGCGCAAGGCGACGAGCCTTTCGCCTTTCGCCGAACATTGCCGGGAGGAGGAGGTTCGGCTGCGCCGGAATATCGAGGAGCACGGGTGGGACGGCGAGTGGTACCGCCGCGCGTACTTTGACGACGGCACACCGCTCGGCTCGGCAACCAACCTCGAGTGCCAGATCGATTCGTTGCCGCAGAGCTGGGCCGTGCTCTCGGGCGCGGCACCGCTGCGGCGTGCGGAACGCGCCATGGATGCCGTGCGCATGCAGCTCGTGCGGCGTGACGCCGGCGTGATCAAGCTGCTCGCCCCGCCGTTCGACGAGAGCCCGCTCGACCCCGGCTACATCAAGGGCTACCTGCCCGGCGTGCGCGAGAACGGCGGCCAGTACACTCACGCCGCGCTGTGGACGGTGATGGCGATGGCGCAGCTGGGCCACGGCGACGAGGCCATGGAGTTGTTCCACATGCTGAACCCCATCAACCACACCCGCACCCGCGCCGACGTGGAACGCTACAAGGTGGAGCCCTACGTGGTGGCCGCCGACGTGTACACGCACGCCCCGCACATCGGCCGCGGCGGCTGGACCTGGTACACCGGCTCGGCCGCGTGGATGTACCGAGTGGGGCTCGAATCCATGCTGGGACTCCGGCGGCTGGGGGCGAGCTTCACCGTGGCGCCCTGCGTGCCCGCGGCGTGGGACCGCTTCGTGGTGCACTGGCGCTGCGGATCGAGCGTCTACGAGATCACGGTGGAGAATCCAGGGCGCAGGAACCAGGGCGTGGCCAGGGCCACGCTGGACGGCGCCCCGGTGGACGCCGGGGCGATCCCGCTGGTGGACGATGGCGCGGTGCACCGGGTCCGTGTTCTGATGGGAGAACCCGCCCCCCCGTCCGGGCCGGTTGTCGCTGCAGAAAGCGCGGTTTCAGCGGGAAATTCGCCGATCGCCCAGCGCGCCGAGGGCCACACGGCGAATTGACTGTCTTTCCCGCCCGAGTTGTCCGATAGTGCCCTCAGTCTTCGGTTGCGAGTGGATGAGCTGCCCACGTTCAGATCCGCCAGAGACATCGCTGGCGGCTTTTTGCTGGGTGGGGCATCCTGAACGACTGAAGCAACGGTCACTGTGACCGGGCGTGGCCGCGGCGTGATCTCGCGGCAAGTGCGGGTCTTCGGACCCGGATACAACAGGAGTTTCAAGTGGCTAGTGGCACTGTGAAGTGGTTCAACGAGGCGAAGGGCTTTGGTTTCATCACTCAGGCGGATGGCGGCGAAGATGTGTTCGTACACTTCTCTGCGATCCAGGGCGACGGCTTCAAGACGCTCGCCGAGGGTGAGGGGCTCGAGTTCGACGTGACCCGCGGTCCGAAGGGGCTGCAGGCGGCGAACGTCCGCAAGGCCTAAGTCGCACGAGGTACCACCTCGCGCTAATGGGGCGGCGTCCACAAGGGACGCCGCCCTCGGCGTATCGGACCTCGCGCTCGCAACGGGCTCGCGCCCGGTGCGGCGTGACCGCGACACTCACCTCAGCAGGGTCACGCGCCGGACGGCACTCCGCCCTGCCTGTTCCGCATGCACGAGATAGATCCCGGGCGGAAGTTCCGACAGGTCCACGGTCAGGCTCCACTCTCCCTCGTCGACACTACCGTGCCATAGCGTGCGCGCGCGCCGCCCGATCGCGTCGTAGAGCGTGACGCGCGCGCTGGCGCTTCGTGGCCACGTCACGGCGATCGAGCACCGGCTCCGGATCGGATTGGGCAGCGGCGCAATCGCCAGTGCCCGCGGCGTCTGACCTGGTCGCTCCGCCCCGGCCGACGGGAGTTCGAGCGTGAGCCAGGTGCCCGTGCGATAGGTCTTCACGCCCGGCACGGTGATGCGCCCAGACGATTCCACCGTGACCGCGCCGCTCTGCACCTGGGCCCCGTCCAAGCGTCGACTGGCCCGCCACACGATCGGCGCTCCTGCGGGCGGCTGGAATCGCTGCACGCGTCGCGGCGTCACGTCCACCGTGAGCGACTCGGGCGCGGGCAGCTCGCCCCACCGCGTGGCGAGTGAACGCGTGCTCAACAGAACCTGCCATTTCGACGCTGAATCCAGCAGCGCCGGCTCCCATTCCATGGCTCCATTGAGCGTGCCCAGCGAATCTCCCGAGTAGGCCGTGCCATCGCCGGGGTTGCCGTTCACGGAGCAGTTCGAGAACGCGGGCCAGCTCCGGTCGCTCCTGAAGCGGTAGAGGTAGGTGAGGTCCAACATGGGTGAGAATGCGGCTGGGTGCGACGAGGCCGTGTGGTCGCGCGAGTCCCAGAACTGCGCGCCACCGAGCCGGCTGCTCTCCAGCGCCGAGTAGAAGCCGATCTTTTCAGCCCAGCCCACGACGAAGTCGTTCCGGCCCGCGAAGTTCACGAGGTACGCGGCACCGGAGTCCGCGTCCCACACGGCCAGCGAGTCGTCGTTTACCACCGAGTAGATAGGAGGACCCTGACTCGTGGGCAGGTTGGTGGCGGTCGTCCCCCACATCCGGGACAACGCCAAACGGAACGGCGTGCCGGGGTTGAACATCGAGAGTGAGTCCGGATCGCTTTCGAACGAGAAGTCCACCTTCCCCACCACCGACATCGCCGCAACGATCAGCTCCGGATGCGCGAGGCCCAGCTGCATACTGTAGGTGCCGCCGAGCGAGTAACCGAAGGCGTAGTGGCGTGAGGTGTCCAGGTCAAACGTCCGTCGCCACCAGTCAATGGTGTAGAGGACGCGGCGATTTGTGTAGTCCACCACTTCGCCGGTCAGGGGCGGCAGGTTGGCGTCGGAGCTAAAGTCATAGCCGGGATGATAGCCGTACCAATAGGTGCACACGTCACGGTTCAAGGTGTAGTCGTCGAGTCCCAGTACCCACTCATTGAGGGATCCAGAGCCCAGGCACTGTTCGGTGAAGTTACCGCCACGTTGGTGGGGGCGCACGAACGCCGGCCCTTGAGGGCTGCCGTGCGTCACGCCGCAGTCGTACGGCCAACTCGCGCGATTCGACATCGCCGGAAACAGCGGCGTGTCCTCGGGCCAGGTCCAAAGCGTGTACACCTCCTGAAAGGTTGTGCCGCACGCGAGCGATCGCTGGTGGACCGGACGCGGCAGGCCGAGCGACTCCTGCAGCGGTACTGCCAGTGCGTTGCCGCCCGGCACGACATGGCGATCCTCGGGCCCGCCACGGAGCTGCGACGTGACCGCGTACCAGCCCTGGCGATCCGCTGCCACTGTGACCACGAACAGCCCCTGCTCGGGAGCGAGCGGCGTTGCCGCGCTGTCCGTACGGAACGTGCAAAGCGCGCCGGTGAGCACGGACAGCCGTCGGTCGGTGGCCGACGAATCCCCGACGCTGCCCAGCAGTATGGACGACGCAAGATCCGCGTCGTATTCGATGGGCGATGTGCGGAAGTACACGCGATGCGTCCAGCCCGTGTCGGGCGGTGGCGTCCAGACGAGGAACGTTTGCCCGTCGTGGTGCATGGCCGCGAGCGCCGACGGTCGCACCGGAATCGGGCCATCCGCCAGTAGACGCTGTGCGAACAGTGCGGGCGCGCTGCCTCCGGCGCGCAGGTCCGACCACAGCACGTAGGCGTCGCTGCCAGACACCGCCAGCCGCGGCGCCGTCTGGTCTCCAGGGGCCGAGCACACGCGCGTGCCGCCCGCGGGCCAGCCGGCGACAGGCGATCCATCCCCGGCGAGATGGATGACGTCGATGTCGGCGGAACCCATTTCGTCCGTCTGCCATGTCACGAACACGCCGCCCGCCCCATCGCTGGCCAGGCCGGGCGCCAGCTGATCCGCAGCGCCGCCGGCGATCACGAGTCCATTCCCTGGCCAGCCGACTGCCGGCAGACCGCCGGCACCGATTCTCGTCGCGAAAACGTCCCAGTCCGACCCGCGGTGGTCCTGCCACGCCAGCACCGCGCCGCCCGTGCCGTCGTGGGCCAGCTCGACTGCACTCTGAATCCCGGGCTCGGCAGCCACAGCCGTCCCATCGGTTGTCCAGCCGGCTGCCAACGCGCCGTCGGCCAGGACACGTAGCCCGTACACATCGGAATCGCCGGATCGCGAGTCGAGCCACGCCAGAAGCACGCCGCCCGCCCCATCGCCGGCCACGCGAATACCTTGCTGGATGCCGCTCGCGTCGCACACCACGATCCCGTTCGCCGTCCATCCCATTGCGATCGCGCCCGCGGCTGTCACGCGCTGGAGGTAGAGGTCGTCCTCGCCTGAGCGTCGGTCCTGCCAGGCGACGTACACCCCGCCCGCGCCGTCCGGCTCCATACGAGGATTGCTCTGAACTCCCCCGACGACAGCGACTGGGACACCAGACGCCGGCCAGCCCGGCGCGACAGCGCCGGCGCCGTCAACATGCTGGAGATAGATGTCGGCATCGGTGCCACGGAGGTCCTGCCACGCCACAAACGCGCCGCCCGCGCCGTCGGCCACGGTGACCGGCGTGTGCTGGTGGGTGAGTGTGGGGGCCAGACGGGACCCATTCAGCGGCCAGCCTGCCGCGAGGCTCCCATCGCTCGTCATCCGGCAGGCATAGACCTGCCGATAGCCGACGCAGCGATCATCGCTCCACGATACGATCGTGCCACCGGAGCCATCCGGGATGCCGGCGGGCGCGTACTTCTGGCACGTGATGTTCGTGACATGGATGCCGCCAGACGCCCACCCAGTGGCCGGAGCACCGTTTGGGGTCCATCTCACCGCCCGAACGTCGGTGTTGTAGCCTGTGCGAGCATCCACCCAAACGGCGATGACGCTGCCCGAGGAGGCCGTCACCATGAGCGGGGCGGTGGGCGCGCTCAAGGTGCTCACGACAAGGTTTCCGTCCGATGCCCAACTGGCGTGGGAGTCGGTAGGAAGCAGGGACGCACGCGTGAGCTCGAACACGACGAGGGATGTACCGCGCAACCAGCGGCGCATGCTCGAGGGGATCTCCGGGTGGTGCGAGCCGCAACGATGCAACCTTGCGCGGTCGGGGCAGGCTTAACGACGATCCGGGGCGTGGTGGTCTGCCACCAAGGGAACCCGGGACAGCATGTGAATCCTACATGCTGGCCGCTACGAATGAGTACCGATTTCTCATGACGACCTCATTCGACATGAGGATCCATCGCTCGTGTGTCTCCTCACGCATCGCTCGCCGGAACAAGGCGACTTCGGTGAGGCCTCACCGCGGCCGCCGGCGCTACCGAGCCGCGCGCCGCACCACCACCGGCGTCGGATAGGTGATCGGGCCGAGCGACGTCTCGATGGTGGGCACCAGCTCGAGTCGCAGCTCTTTCTGCAGCGTGCTCAGCCCACCGATGGCGAGCGCCAGGTCGAACAGGTCGAACAGGTCGCGCGCCCCGCCGCTGCCCAGGTCGAGCAGGTCGAAGCGCACCGCCAGGGGCACGTCGGTGGTGCGCCCCGGAGCGATGGTGACCGGGCCGGCGATCTGCCCCGCGAGCGTCCGGCGATTCTCGATGAACAGCGTCCAGCCCAATTGCACCATGCGCGCCGTCACCGTGTTCTCGGGCGGGTTGGTCGCGCTCACGTGCGCGATCATCTCGAGTGGAACGTCCTGGGCGACGATCGCCGCACCCAGTCGCGCCGCGTCCGCGAGGCTCAGCGAGGCGAACCGCGATCCGGCGCTGAGCCGGATGCCGGCGACGCGGACGTCGGAGATACCCGCGAAAGCGAACGCCACCGTGCGAAGCGCCGCGAGTTGTTGGAGTGCGGTGCAACCCGGGACGGCGAGCAACATGAGCAGTGCGAGCGGAGCAACTTGTCGGAATGTGCGGGACATGGGGCCTCACGATTGCGGGAGCATCGAGGGGTCACGCTCAGGCGAGCCACCCCGCGATCACCCGTCTGGCATCGTCCACGCCGAGACGCTTCGGCGAGGAGAACAGTTGCGACGAAAAGTGGGGCGACAGCTCCCCCAACGCCCTTTGCAGACCCTGCAGGCTGGCCTGTGCCTGTGGCCGCGAGAGCTTGTCGGACTTGGTCAGCAGGACGTGGCAGGGCAGACCGACCTGCGTCGCCAGCTCGAGCATGAGCAGATCGAACGGGGTCATCGGGTGCCGCGCGTCCATCGCCAGCAGCAAGCCCCGCAGACTGGCGCGGGTCTCGAAATACCTGGTCAGCACCAATCCCCACCGCTTGCGCAGGTCGAGCGACACCTTGGCGTAGCCATAGCCGGGCAGATCCACCAGTCGACGCGCTTCGTCGAACGTGAACACGATCAACTGCCGCGTGCAGCCGGGGGTTTTGGAGACGCGCGCCAGGGCGCTCATCCCCGTGATGGCATTGAGCGCGCTCGACTTGCCGGCGTTGGAACGCCCGGCGCAGGCGATCTCCGCGCCGGTGTCAGGCGGCAGCTGTCGAAGATCGTCAGTCGCAAGGAGGAAGCTGGCCGTGTTCCACGGCACGCTCTTGAGAAACGAGGTCCTGGGTCGCTGCTTCTCGGTCATGATCACTCTTCTGGACCGAACGAACGCACGCCCGGTGGGTTGCGATGCCTCGACTCGATCTCGCCGGATGCTGCCTGAGGTCGGTTCGGATAGCCAATCCGGGCTGCGCAGGCAGCCGAGTCGCGGTAGTGTCTTGACGCTCCGCGCTGGCCGGGCTCGCGCCAGGGCGCGCCGTGAACGGTCCGCGAGGTCGCCCTGATGCCTGCCGAATCCCAGCCGCTGAGACTGATGGCCGTGCTCGCCCATCCGGACGACGAATCCCTCGGCCTCGGCGGCGTTCTGGCCCGCTATGCGGCGGAGGGGGTCGAGACCACGGTGCTCACGGCGACGCGCGGAGAGCGCGGACGCTTCCGTGGCGAGCGCGACGGGCCGCTCCACCCCGGACCCGAGGGCCTGGCGCGGATCCGCGAGGCGGAGCTGCGCGCCGCGACCCAGGTGCTGGGCGCACGCGAGCCGATCCTGCTCGGCTACCGCGACGGGGCGCTCGACCAAGCCGACCCGCGCGAGGCCGTCTCACGCATCGCGGCAGCCTTGAGATCGGTGCGGCCGCACGTCGTGCTGACCTTCGCGCCCGACGGCGCTTACGGGCATCCCGATCACATCGCCATCTCGCAGCTCACCGGCGCCGCCATCGTGGCGGCCGCCGACCCGCACGCCCGGTTCGCGGGCGAGCGCCTCCAGGGGGAGCCCCACGCCGTCACGAAGCTCTACTACATCGCATGGCCAGCGTCCGCCTGGGACGCCTATCAGTCCGCCTTCAAGAAGCTCGTCTCGGTCGTGGACGGCGTGGAGCGACAGGCGCTGCCCTGGCCCGAGTGGGCGCTCACCACGACCATAGACACGCGCGCGCATTGGGAGACGGCCTGGAAGGCCGTATCGTGCCACGAATCGCAGATCGCCTCCTACCAGCGACTCAAGGAGTTGTCCCCCGAGCAGCACGTCTCGTTGTGGGGGCAGCAGACGTTCTATCGCGTGTTCAGCACGGTGAACGGCGGACGCACCCGCGAGACGGATCTGTTCGAGGGCCTGCGCCCGTGAGTCGGGAAGCCACGCCGAACCAGGAGGATCCTCATGACACGTGAAACGCGGGCCGGGGGCCCGCGCGAAAGCGACAGCGCAGCCCGCCGCGTGGCGCCGCTCGCGATGGACGCCGCCGCATTCCGCGAGGCCGGCCACCGGCTCGTGGACCAGCTCGCGGAGCTGTTGGAGTCGATCCCGAGCCGCCCCGTGACGCGCGGCGAGACGCCCGCGGCCGTGCGGAGCGCGCTCGGGCTCGGGGGCCCGCTGCCCGAGCACGGCGAAGCTCCCGGCGCGCTGCTCGAGCGCACGGCCGGGCTGGTGTTCGACCACTCGCTCTTCAACGCCCACCCGCGCTTCTTCGGCTATATCACGGCCTCCCCCGCGCCCATCGGCGTGCTCGGCGAACTGATCGCCGCGGCCGCGAACCCGAACGTCGGCGCGTGGATCCTGTCGCCGGCCGCGACCGAGATCGAGGCCGAGACGGTGCGCTGGATCGCGCAGCTTGTCGGGTTTCCGCCCGCCTCCGGCGGGCTGCTGGTGAGCGGTGGGAACATGGCGAACATGGTGTGCTTCCTGGCGGCCCGAGCCGCGATGGTCGATTGGGACCTGCGCGCGGAGGGCCTGGCGGGCCCGAACCGTTCGCGGCCGAGGATCTACGCGTCCGCCGAGACGCACACGTGGCTTCAGAAGGCCGCCGATCTTGCGGGGTTCGGCACGTCCTCGATCCAGTGGATCCCGACCGACCGCTCCCAGAGGATGGACGTGGACGAGCTGGCCCGGCGGATCGTCGCCGACCGCGCCGCGGGCGAGCTGCCGCTGATGGTGGTGGGCACGGCGGGAACGGTGAGCACCGGCGCCGTGGATCCGCTGCCCCGGATCGCGGAGCTTTGCCGCGAACAGCGCCTGTGGTTCCACGTGGACGGGGCCTACGGCGCGTTCGCGGCCGCGGTGCCTGAGGCGCCGGACGATCTGCGAGGCCTGAGCGAGGCGGACTCGGTCGCCGTGGATCCCCACAAGTGGCTCTACGCTCCGATCGAAGCCGGCTGCGCGCTCGTGCGCGATCCGGAGAAGCTCCGCGCGGCGTTCGCCTACCAGCCGCCCTACTACCGGTTCGACGAGCGCGTGCTGAACTTCGTGGACCACGGCCCGCAGAACACCCGCGGGTTTCGCGCGCTCAAGGTATGGCTGGCACTCCGGCACGCGGGTGCGGCCGGCTACCGCCGCATGATCTCGGACGACATCCGACTCGCCGAGCACCTCGCCGGGTGCGTGACCCGGCAGCCCGAGCTCGAGTTGTTCACCCGCGCGCTCAGCATCGTCACGTTCCGGTTCGTGCCGGAGGACCTGCGCCCGCGCGTCGGCGACCCGGCGGTGGAGCGCCACCTCGACGCGCTCAATCGCGAGTTGCTCGACAGATTGCAGCGCGGCGGTGAGGCGTTCGTGTCCAACGCGGTGGTGGATGGTCGCTACGCGCTGCGCGCCTGCATCGTGAACTTCCACACCGATGTGCCCGATGTCGAGGCATTGCCGGAGATCGTGACGCAGGCGGGACGGGAGGTCGATCGAATGCTGCGGCCGGCGGCGATGTGAGGGCGTGGCGGCCGGGCTTTGCTCCGTTGCGCCCGGGTCGCTAGGCTGGAGTCATGCTCGATGCCCTGAAGGCCCTGTTCGCCAGGCACTCCGCGGCGAGCGCCACGTCCGCCGAGACCGCCGGGCCCGCCGCCGACGCCCAACGCGGGTTGAAGATCGCCGCCTGCGCGTTGCTCCTCGAGATGGCGCATGCCGACGACGAGTTCACCCCTGCCGAGCAGAAGCACATCGAGGAGATCGTGGGACGCCACTTCGCGCTCGACGCCGAGGCCACTCGCGAGATCCTCGAAGCCGCCGATCGTGAACGCCGAGACGCGACCGACCTGCACCAACTCACGTCCGTGATCACCCGCCACTACGACGAAGGCCAGCGCATCGTGCTCTCGGAGATCTTGTGGCGGGTCGTCTACGCCGACGGCGAGCTGTCGCAGCACGAGGATTACCTCGCCCGCAAACTCGCGAACCTGCTCGATGTAGGGCCCGGCTACCTGGCCGAGGCGCGAAACCGCGCTCGGCGGTAGCGGCCGAGGGGCGCGCGGCGTGAGTTCGCGCCACGTCGAATGTCGTCCGAGATCATGCGGCGGTGGATGGCGCGCTACGACCGACGGCGACGTGATGTGCCCGGCGGATCACCGCCCGCCATCGTGCGCGTGCGGCGACGAGTCGAACTCGCCGCCGCACGCGTTTGAAGCTGTTCAGGGGGCGCGCCTGGCGAGCGCGAGCCGGCCCTGGCCAGCCGACCGCCTCAGGCGTGATGGTGCGCTGCTACCTGCGCGCCGAGCGCGCGAGTGGCCGCTTCGACGTCTGCGGGCGCGACCCAGAGGATCGCTCCGTAGCGGTTACCGCCCACGCTCAGGCCGCTGGTCGCACGCACGTTGATGTTCTTCTGGGCCAGCCGATCGAGAAGTTCGCCCATGGCACCCGGCTTGTCCGTGCCGTGAACGAGGAACGCCAGCTTGGGGCCTGTGACCGTGAGCCCGAGCTTGTTGGCGGCCCTGTTGAAAACTTCCGGATTCTCGGGGACGAGATCCACCTGGGTCTTCCCGGGGCCAGACGGGAACGCGTGCGACGCCAGCAGGTTCACACCCTCCTTGGCGAGCTTCTTTCCCAGATCGGAACCCATTCCCGGCTTGTCGTCGACGTGCATGACGAAGTAGTCCACGCAAAGCACCTGATCCTTCATGACGATCGCCCTCCTTTGCGCTGCGAAGAGACTCGCGCGGCCGGATGGCGGGAATTCTCATCTTCTGGGTCCGCGGTGCAAGGGCGAAGAACGGGTGAGAACACGATCGCGGCGTAGCCCGGCCAGTGCCATGCGCTTGGAGAGCTCCACTCACCGGCCGCTTGCCCCCGGATCGGTCGCGCCGACGCTCACTTCTTCCGCGGCTTCGCTCCCGCCCCGACGGGCGTCAGCGTGGGCAACGCTGTCGCGCTTCGCGGCGCGTTCTCGTCCCGGGGCAGGTACCAGCCCCCATGGAAGGCTCGATTGCGCTCGGCCACGTCGAACTCCTCGGGGTCGAACGAACCGCCCACCCACTCGACCAGATCCTCGTGCTCGGGGTCCGCCGGGTCCGCGAGCACGCGCAGAAGTTCTTCGTAGCCCCCGAGCCCGCCGCAGTCCTCGGGTGGGCAGGCGCGCTCGCCGCCGGTCATGTACGGATACTTGCACCCGGGCACGGGCGGCAACACGCGCTCGAGCACGACGTCGTGCTCCCATCCGTCGCCGAAGTCGTATTGGTAGACAAGCGTGTCGTTGGGTTCGCGCAACACCTCGCCAAGGAGCGCCTGCTTCTCGCTCCTGCGCTCCGGAAACTCGGGGTCGCGTTCGCCATAACAGGTCGCGCCCGCCTGGAACTGATGCAGGTGGCTGTTCGTCCAGCCCATCGATGTCTGAAGCACGCCGTGCAGCCTGGCGAGGGTCATGTCGCTCTTCACCTGCACGCGACGCCAGATCGCCGGCTCGCTCCCCCGAAGCGTCACCCGGAGCTCGTGAATCGCGCTCACGGCGCGGACGGCCGGGCGCCTGGTCGTGCCCTCGACTGCAGCCGTCGGCTTGCCGCGGCGGGCCGCGCCCGTGCGCGGACCGACCGGGGCGGCGGGCGCGGGCGCACGGCCGACACCCGGAACAAGTGGATCGAGCCCCAACGCGCGCCAGAGCCGGCTCACATCGAAGCGCTCGGGTTCTGGCTTCGTGCCCTCGAGGCGCTCCATGTCCTTGAGCAGCGCGACCAGCCGCGTGCGGAGCCTCGGGCTCGCCACGGCCTCACGCGGCGTTCGCCCGCCCAGCGCCGGCAGATGCGAGTCGGGCCAGGTGTCGTAATGACGCTCGAGGAATTCGCGCACGAGCGCCTGCACTTCAGGTGCCTGGACGGGAGCGGGGACTGGCTTGCGCGGCCGCCCGGGCGGGTTCTCGAGCAGCGCGCCCAGGTCGCGCACGTCGCGCGCCCGGTGCCGCACGAGCGGGCCCGTGGCCTGCTCGATGAGCCGCCTGAGCGAGTCCGCGCGCTGGATCGAATTGCTCTCGGCCGTCAGGCGGTC
>JANNKI010000634.1:0-2063 GCA_031396225.1 bacterium
CCGGGCCGAGCCGGGCGCCGACCGCTCAGGCGCCGCGGAGGGCCACGCGGATCGCGGCCGCGGCCAGCGCCCCGTGGCCAGCGGCCACGGGCACGCTCGAGAGTAGCGGCCGCACCACGTCGCCGGCCGCCCACACGCCCGGAACCGACGTGGCGAGCCCGCCGTCCACGCGCAGGAAGCCAGCCGCATCGTGGTCCAGGAAGTCGCGGCACCATTCGGTATTCGGCAGCACGCCCACCTTCACCACGACCGCCTCGCACGGGAGCTCCCGCTCGCCGTCGGGTCCGCCCACGCGCACCGCGCGCACGCGGTCATCGCCGCTCACGGCGAGCACTCGCATGTGCTCGAGCACGCGCACGCGGGGCTCGCGTGCGAGCCGTTCGCGGAATTCCGGTCGCGCGCGCACGGCACCCCGCGCCAGCACGGTGACCGCACCACCCAGCGACGCGAGCGACGCTGCGTTCTCGAACGCAGCATCGCCACCGCCCACCACCACGACGACGCGGCCGGCGAGCCCGTCGCGATCCCTGGTCGCCGAGTACGATACGCCGCGCCCTTCGAACTCGCGCTCGCCCGGCACGTCGAGCCGGCGCTGGCGAGCGCCGGTCGCGACCAACACGGCCGAGGCTCGCAGGCGCTCCTCGCCCTCGAGTCGCAGCGTGAGCCCATCCGCGAGTTCGAGCGCCGCGGCCTTGGCGCCGTAGCGCACGGGGAGGCCGGCCTCGGCCAGTTGTTGCGCGGCGGCTGCCGCCAAAGCACGCCCGTCCCCCGCGAGCCAGCCGAGGATCTCGCGCGGCTGGAAATAGACGAGCTGGAGCTGGCCGCCCGGGCTTTGGCCAGCCTCGAGCAAGAGCACGTCCAGGTGCCGCGAGCGGGCCCACAGTGCCGCCGAGACCCCGGCGGGCCCCGCGCCCACGATGACCAGCTCGCGTGCGAGGGTGCTCACGAAGCGCTCAGCGCGAGTGCCACTTCCCAGAACGTCTTGGGCGGCGGCGTGGCGAATCCGTGCCGCTCGCCGAGCCGGCGCAGGCAATCGAGGCGCTCGGGTGTGAACTCGGCCGACGTGTTCCCGGACTCCCGCAGTCGCACCTCCACCGTCGCCCCCGGCACGCGCCGGAGGCGCGTGATCCTCGAGATCCGCAGCAACAGGTCCCAGTCCTCGCTGTAGTGGAACGAGGAGTCGAAACCGCCCAGTTGCTCGAAGCACGATCGCCGCACACCCCACGCGCTCGGCGGCAGGTAGTCGTCCGAGCGCATGAGCGCGTCGTCCCAGTCGCGCGCCAGCGTTCGGCGCGCGTGCACCTCGCGCGATCCGTCGGCGAGGAGTGCCTCCTTGATCACCACGCTGTCTCGCCACGCGAAGCCGACATCGGCGTCGGCGAATGCCGTCACGAGCCCGGCCAGATGGTCGGGCTTCCAGACATCGTCGTCGTCCAGGAACGCCAGCACGTCGCCGCGCGCGCCCGATGCGGCCGCGTTGCGTGCCGCCCCCGGCTGGCCGCACGCGAGCGCCAGCCAGGTGAGCTGGAGCAGCGGCAAGCCGTCGGCCACGGGCGCCGACGTGCCGCCGCCGTCGTCGCCCACGCGCACCTCGAGCGGTGGCACCGTCTGGGCCGCCACGCTCGCCAGCGCGTCGGCGAGCAGCCGCGGGCGATCCCTCGTGACGACGATGACGCTCACCGTGGGCGCCGGGCTCACGCGCAACCTCCCGCCGCGGTCAGCGCTCGGGCGCGAGCCGCAGCGCCTCGGCCCAGCGCGGATCCGCCAGCTCGCCGCGTACGGCGCGCGTTTCGACTGTGCCGCGCTTGCGGATACCGCGCATCTCCATGCACAGGTGACGCGCTTCGAGCACGACCGCCACGCCACGCGGATGGATCAGGTGGTCGAGGTGATCGGCGACCTGCTGGCCAAGCCGCTCCTGGAGCTGCGGCCGGCGCGAGTAATGCTCGACGAGGCGGGCGGCAGCACTGATTCCCACGAGCGTGTCGCCGGGCAGGTAGGCCACGAGCGCGCGACCGAAAAACGGCACGAAGTGGTGCACGCACAGCGAATGAAACGGCAGG
>JANNKI010000644.1:0-5476 GCA_031396225.1 bacterium
GAGCACCACGAATAGGAGATACGCCACGAGCGACAGCAGTCCGTGCGAGGCGTACATGATCTTCATGCCGGCGGACAGCGCCTCGGCGGCGCCGGGGGCGGCGGCCGCCGCGCTCCGGTTGGCCATGTACATCACGTTCACAAGTGCCTCGAACAGCGTCACGCCGAGGAACAGCGCGAACGGAAACGGGCGCCGAGTCCAGTTACGCCGGATCACGTACAGTACGCCGGCCGTCACGAACAGCTCGCTGATGGCGGAGAAAATGGAGAAGGGAGGGACGTTCATGGCCGGACCGTAACGGGGCTGACGCTCGGACGGCAACCGATACGAGGCTCGCGCTCGGTGGGCGCCGCGCCTCGGTACTTGCTTCGGGAATGGAGTGTGTATTCTCGCTCGGCGAAGCGCAGTGCGGTGATCCCGCCACGCGGTCGGGGTCGACCCGGATGGAGAGTTCCGGACGGAGGGAGACGCGATGCCGTTCCACGAGAGCCCAGGCGTCATCGGCCCAGACGTGCCGCTCCCGACGGTGATGCGGGCAACCCCCAAGCCGGTGCGCCTGGGGCTCGCGCTTTCGGGCGGCGGATTCCGCGCCTCGCTCTTCCACCTCGGTGTGCTCACGCGTCTCGCCGAGCTGGACCTCCTCCGGCACCTGCACGTGATCTCGGCGGTCTCGGGCGGATCGGTGCTCGCCGCTCATTACATGCTGCTGTTGAAGGGCGCGCTCGAGGCGAGCCCGGACGGGCGTCTGTCGCGGACCGAGTATTCGACGCTGGTGGCGCGGTTGCGCACGGAGTTGTCCGAGGGGCTGCGGCACGATCTGCGCAACCGCCTGTTGCTGAGCCCGATGGCGAATCTTCGCATGATCTGCCTGGGGCTTTGGCGGGGACGGACGACGCTCGCGAGTCGCATGGAGCAGCTCTACCAGCGCCACCTCTATGCGCGCGCGACGGAGTCGTTGGCTCCCAGCGAGCGAGAGACGCTCGCGCATGGCATCCGCTTGAGCGACATGGTCGTGAGGCTCAGACGCCTCGACGAACTCAAGGACCTGAATCTCTACAACGCGCTGCCCCACAGGGACTGCGTGCCACGCCTCGTGATGAATGCTGCGACGCTCAACACCGCGTCGCGCTTCACATTCACGTTCACCGAGGTCGGGGACGAAGCCCTGGGCTACGTGCGCACCGATGAACGCGCTGTCCTGACGGAGTACAAGCGCTCGCTCGACGCCCCTTCGCAGGGACCCGGGGCGCAGGGGGCCCCGAGGCTCGGCCGAACGCTCCCCCGATCCGGCGGCGACGCCGTGAGCGGGGCCGAATCCAAGAGGCCGGCCTGGCACCGGAGCCACACCGCGGCGCACCTCGACTGGTGGCGAGCGGCGGAGATCGAGCGAGACAGCCGACAGCGGCAGCCCTGGGAGCCCACGACCCCCTCCGAGACCTCGGAGTCCGGCGCGCGATTCGGCGTCAGCGAGCCGTCCACCGCGTTGCGTTACCTCACGGCCCGCCCCAACGACTCCGCGCGATTTCTCAACGCGCCGCTCAACTCGCTACGGATGGCGAAGGTCGCCGCGTGGTACTTGCTGTCCACAGAGGCGTGGGAGGGATCCGGCTCGCTTGCGCCTGGAGGGCCGCAGGGGGCGGAGCCCATCCGACGCGGCGGGTTCACGCGAGAGGAACACGGCAGGCGGTTCTGGTCCGCGATCCGCGACATCGACAAGGTCATGGCCGAGGAGTTGCGGAAGTCGACCCCATTCGTGGAACAGGACTGGCACGAGTTCGTCCTGGAGCTCTACTACTTCCGCACCGCTGCCAACCTCGAGCTGGCCGACCCGAAAGCGATCCTCCTCTCGACGGCGGTGCAGGCGTCGGCCAACTTCCCGCCCGTATTCGGTCCACTCCGGTTGGACGGGCTCTATGACCGGCGGCTGCTCCGGGCCCTGCAGTTGAGCGACGGTGGTCTCAACGACAACAACGGCCTCGAGGCCCTGCTGGACGAACGTTGCACCCATATCATCACGAGCGAGGCTGGCCCGGCTCCCGTGCTCAAGTCACCGGTGCGATTCAATCGCGCCGGGATGATGGGGCAGATCGTGATGAACCAACTCCCGATCGTGCGGCGGTTGCTCCTGCGCACGCTGCGCGAGCACGCACGCGTGCATGAGGCGCTCCAGGAACTCGGAGATCCGCCTGCCGGCTTCGGGCCGAAATCGAAGGTGCGGGAGCTGTGGGAGCGATATCCGGTCGAGGCGATGGCGTTCTTTCACATGGACTCGAAATTGAGTGACGGCGTGCCGGAAGACGAGTCCCCGGTGCCGCTCCCTGAACATCCATTGGCGAAGGACGTAGCCCGACTGCGAACGGACCTCGATGGGTTCTGTCCGATCGAACAGGACGCACTCCTCTATCAGGGCTACCAGTATTGCGATCGTTTCGTGCGGCGCTACGTGTACCCGGACCTGCTCGAACGCGGGCTCGTCGAGAAGGATCCGCCCGCCCCGCGAGCGCCCGCGACGCTGCCGGAAGCAGCCGCCGCGCGGGACCACGCCAGCCGCGTGCTCCAGGCGGGCGGATCGCGTCTCTTCCGTGCGGGAAGGATCGGCGGGCAGCTTCACTTGTGGCGGGCGAGCGCCACCGGGCTGCTCATCGCGCTCTGGGGCCTGATCGCCGTGGGTGTGTCGAGGGCTGTCTGTGAGGTGCGGGAGTTGCTGGCCAGTCGCGTGGGCGAGCCAGGGTTCATGCCGACGGCAGGGATCTGGATCCTCGGTTCGTTGATGGGACTCTGGCTGGCTCTGGATGTATTCGGCTTCTGGCTCTGGGCCGACGGACGCCTGGCGACGTGGGCGGCGCGCAGGCGCTGATGCCGGCAGTGACCGGAGTGTCGTAAGCTCTGCCTCATGGCACTGCCCGATCATCTCCGCAAGCTGCTGCGCGAGTGCGATGTCGAGACCTATCGTGGCTCCGGCCCCGGCGGCCAACACCGCAACAAGACCGAGTCCGCCGTGCGCATGACGCATCGTCCGAGCGGCATCGTGCGCGTGGCCACCGAGCATCGCTCGCAGCTCCGCAATCGAGTGCTCGTGCTGGAACGCATCTGGCGCGTGCTCGAGGCGAGGAAGCGAAAGCCCAAGCCCCGCCTGGCGACCAAGCCCAGCAAGTCGTCGCAGGTGCGCCGGTTGGCGAGCAAGCAGAAGGAAGCGGAGAAGAAGCTCGCGCGCCGCCAGCCCGCTGCGGATGATTGAGCGGACTCATCGAACGGCAGTCCCGGCACTCAGAGTGCGTTTGACCGGCAGGCTGCTGCTTGTTACCCCTGCACGGTCTGCCACCTGAGTCCCGGCGCTCCCAACTCACTGGCTTCCGAGCGTTACGGGAACCCCGGGGGTCCCTCGGAGATTGAGATGAACATGGATTCGCAGCCTGCCGATAGACACGACAGTCCCCGTCAGGAGCCTCGGCTCCCGCCGGGGCAGGTGAAGACGGACAAGTGGCCGGTGCTCCACTACGGCTCGGTGCCTCGCGTCGATCTTGCCACCTGGGAACTGCGCGTGGACGGGCTCGTGGAACACCCGCAGCGCTGGACCTGGGAGCAATTCCAGGCCCTGCCGCGGGTGCAGGTGTTCTCGGACATCCACTGCGTCACCCGTTGGAGCCGCTACGACAATCTCTGGGAAGGCGTCTCGATAAGGGAAGTGCTGCAGCGCGCGGTGCCGACGACCACGGCGGGTTTCGTGGTCATCCATGCCGCGCAGGGATTCACGACCAACCTCCCGTTGACGGAGCTCCATCAGGATGACGTGCTGCTCGCGGACCGACACGATGGCGAAGCGCTCACGCCGGAGCACGGCTGGCCCCTGCGGCTCGTGGTGCCGCGGCGCTACTTCTGGAAGAGCGCCAAGTGGGTCGAGCGCATCGAGCTCGCGGACCGCGATGCCCCCGGCTTCTGGGAACGCAACGGCTATCACAACGAGGCCGATCCGTGGCGCGAGGAGCGTTTCTCGGACTGGTAGCCTCGCCGCGCGGCGCTCGGGGAGCGTGGCATGAGCTCGACGCACACGGCGCAGCAGGCGATCGAGTTGCTCGAGCAGCAACTCACGGAGCTCGCGGGCATCCGCAACGCCACGCCGCGTGATCCGAGCTTCAAGAATTGGCGACAGGGCACGCTGACCGTGATGCAGCGGATCTGGCCGGGCGATCAGGAACGCTCGGAGCGGTTCCGTCGCATCCCGTTCTCGCCCGCCGATCCGCGCTCCGACGCCCGGGCCATCCGCGAGTGGTACAGCCGCGGCTGCCAGGAGGCGACGCGCGTGCTGAACGGCTTCGTCGAGGACATCCGCAAGAGCGGCGTGCCCGACGTTCCCGAGGAGGTCGCCAGCAATCCGAGCAGTGGTGAGTTCGAGGTGGATTTCCCCACCGTGGACCTGCCTTCCGGCGACCTCGGCACCTCCCCGTTGCCTGCGGACGAGCCCGACAACATGTTCGCGGACCTGATGGTGGAGCCACCGGTGCCGAGCCTGCCTCGGACGGCCCCGCCGCCCGCGCTGCAGGCCGAAGCAAGTCCCGCCGGCGCCCCCATGGCCGAAGCTCCCATCGTTTCCACGCCGGATTCGCGACAAGTCAGGAAGGGCTTGAACATGAAGGCGAAGCTGCGGGACCTGCTCGGTTTCGCCCAGCTCTCGGCCAAGGCGATCGCCGGTCATCCGCGCGAGCTGGCTCCAGCGCCGGCGCCGTCCGAAGTGCGGCCGCCACGCCCGGCTCCGCCCAAGCTCAACATGGTCCCGGTGGGCGACGAGGAGGCCATCGATCGTCCCGCCGACGCACGGCCGACGCCCGCACTCGAAGTGCCGACCGTCACGGCCAGCGATCCGGCACCGGACTCGGTCAGGCAGGGGCCTCCGCCACTTCCGGACGCACCGCCGTCGGCCCCGACGCCGGCCGCGCTCGCCGCCGAGGCGGACGCGCTCGATCCTGAGCCGGGCAAGTCCGTGGTCATGTCGCGGCCGACGACGCTGCGCGCGAGTATCGAGAAGGTGTCCATCGAGTCCCTCATCAGTCCCAAGTTCCGGAACCCCGACGATGAGGAGACCGCGCCCGAGGAACAGGCTGCCCCTTACGTCGCGCCAGTCGAACCTCCCGCCCCGATCGAAGCCGCCGCGCCGATCGAGCCGCCTGCGCGGATCGAGATCGCACCGCCGATCGAGATCGCACCACCGATCAAATCCGTTACTTCGCCCGGGACGCTCTCGAAGGTGCTGCCGATGCCCCCGCGCGCGACGAGTGGGCGGCCTCCGATGGAACCGCTCGAAGAGGAAGATTCGTTTGCCGAGATCGTCGATCCCGAGGCGTTTGCCCAGGCGACCGAGGACTTCATGCGCTCGTCGCCCGTCCTGGGTGCCAAGGGGCGACGCGTGAAGCGGGGCTACGACGAGCCGGCTTTCGAGGGAGCCGGGTTCGAGGACGCCGACGCGATCGCGGTCGCGTCC
>JANNKI010000659.1:0-7358 GCA_031396225.1 bacterium
GTACAGCTCGAACGTGTTCGCGATCCTCGGGCTGCGTGCGCTGTACTTCGCGCTCTCGGGAGTCATGCAGATGTTTCACCACCTGCACTACGGCCTGTCGGCGATCCTCGTGTTCATCGGCGGCAAGATGATCGTCTCGGAGTTCGTGAAGGTGCCGACCCTGGCCTCGCTCGCGGTCGTCGCGGCGATCCTCGCGGTCTCCATTTGGGCGAGTTTCCGGTGGCCCGCAAAGGGCGGGCATGTGGTGCCGGCGGCCCAGGCCGATTCGGGCGATACGGCCGTGCGGCCCGAGGTAGCCCTGGACGCGGAGAGCTCCCGGTGAGCCGGCCCTGGCACCTTCGGCAGAGCAACTGAGCGGGTGCGGAACACTGGGTGTCGCCCAAGGAAGGAGGTGCGGTCGCAAGTCGCAGTCTGAATGGCAGTTCACCAGAGGGTGGGTGAGCAAGACTGGGTGTCGCCTTATCGCGCAAGACTGGGTGTCGCTGGACACCCGTGGCGAGAAACATCGCACGGGACGTCACGGGTCGCGGCGAACCCGCGGCCTTCGCTGGCCACGGGGAGTGCTTCGTGGAGGCCGGGGACGGGCGGGCAGGCTTCGGGATGGGCGAGTGCCGTTCACTGCAGCAGCGCCTGCCCCTGCCCCACGGCCATGAGCGTGTCGTTGTTGAAACGCCGTAGCCATGCCGAGACGCCCACGGGATCGATGCGCACCGCCTCGCGCCACGCGGCCTGTGCGCCCTCGAGGTTCAGTTCGAGCATCTCGAAGCGAGCCAGCCGCAGGTGGGTGCGCGCGTCGGGGAGCGTCGCGGCCATGCCCCGGAGCGTGTGCAGCGCGCGGAGGCGCGGCGTGGCGAACCAGTCGGGATCCTCTCCGAACCCGGGGCCGATCTCGTAGAGTGCCGCGACCCTGCGCCACGCCAGGCCGTCCACGAGGGTGGGCACCGACGAGTACGCGCGCAGCGTGAGCCCCGGGATCGTGGCCGAGCTGTCCAGCAGGTAGGCCACGGCCGGCCGCAATTGCACCTCGGCGGGCGAGGCGTAGAGCCAACGTGCGCCAGTCTCGCGCGCGTATCGCGCAAGCCCCGACAGGCTGTCGATCGCCGGGAAGTACACCGCTCCGGCGCCCGCATGGAACGCCAGGTTGGGCTTGCGCGCGATCACGCGGTCGTCGGGGCGGGCGAGCGCGCGCAATCGTTCGGCGCAGGCGAGTGTCTCGAGTGGCTGCTGCTCGAGCACGTCCACTTGTTCGCGGATCGAAGCCTGCACGCACAGCGTCACCACCGCGCCCACGGCGAGCACTCGCGTCGCGGAGAGCGCGATCCCCCTGGCGCCGGGCCAGGGCCTTACCGTGAGCGAGGCGCCGGCGAGCAGTAGGTAGAAGGGCAGCACCATCAGCGAGTAGCGTTCGTTGTGGGCGGCGGGAATCAGTGCAACAAATGCCCACGCGCCCGCCATGCCTAGCGGCGCGAGCGCGAGCAATCGGCGGTCGAGCAGCGCAAGTAGCGGCGCGAGAAGTGCCAGCGCCGCGACGGGCTGGCCGAGGAGCAGCCTGCCGTCGAGCCGTAGGTGATCGCCGACATTGAAGAGCAGGCGCTTCACGACCGCGCCCGGATCGCTGGTGAGCACCGAAAGCGGCGCGTGTTCGAACCGTGGCCACACCTGCGCCAGGAAGGTGTCCCAGTTCATCCCACGGGCGTTGGCATACACGTCGAACGCGAGCAGTTGATGGAACTGGACCTCGGCGCCGTGGAGCCGGCCATAGATCTGCCACGGCGCCACGAGCGCCAGGAAGCCCAACACGAACCCCATCGCCGCCGGCCCACGGCGCGCGTGCAGCGTGGCTCCTGCGAAGAGGGCCACGAGCCCGGCCGGGACCAGGTAGACGCTGGTGTAGCGCGTGAGGAACGCGAGGCCCGCAAGCAGCCCTGCCGCCGCCGCCGCCGCGCGGCCCTGACGCGTGAACAGCACGAGCAGGGCGGCCGACTGGAAAGCGAGCGCGGTGGTGTCGGTCGTGGCGGAATAGCCGTAACGAAACAGCAGTGGATTGGCGGCGAGAAGCAACACGATGACGAGCGCCAGCCCGGTGCTGGCCCGGCGGCGGAGGAGCAGGAACCAGCACGCAACTGCCGCGACGCACGCGACCGCCGACAGCAGCTCCGCCGCGGTGAACAGGTCACCGAACGCCAGGCCGCCCAGCGCGAGCAGCGCCGGGTAGAGCGGTCCGACGAACCCGAATACGGCGGGCAGCCTGCCAGCCTCATTAAGGAGATGGCCCTGGCGCATGGCGTTTGCCGCCTGCGCGTAGCCGCCGTAGAAGTCGGACTCCACGTCGAATGCGCCGATGCGATGCGGCCCGCGCGCGACCAACAGCAGCGCCACGGCGAGAGCGGCGAGGGCGAACCCCGCCGCGAGCGTGGCGAATCGCGCGACTCGCGGCGACTCCGTCGTGCCGGTTGTCGCCCCGGCCAGCACGGGCCGAGCCGACGTCGCGGGCCCACGTGCCTCCCCGGCGCCGCGCTTCGACGCGCGCCTACGCCGTGCGCCCAACGACCCGCCGCTCGTGGAGCCACCCGCCCACCCAGGCGCCCGGGATCGCGGTCGCGATGACGCCCAGATTGTACCAGGCGGGGCCGGCGCCCCACATCGCCACGCTGCCCGCGACGGCCAGGGCCATTCCCACGCCGCCGAGCCCGAGCGCGTGCCGCATGGGTCGGTCGGGCGCGAGCCGTGCTGCGACGTAACAGCCGGCGATGGCGTAGAGAGTGCGATAGCCCAGCGCGAGCAGGAACAGCCCGTCGCTCATGCGCTGCTCCCCGGCCGGGAACACGCCCGTTGCCTGCAGCGCCACGTCCGTACCGGTCGAGAACAACACCACCACGAGGAACCCGGCGAGCAGCGCGCGCAGGCTCTGGCGCATGCGGCGTGGCTGGGGCGATGCGACACTCGCGTCGTTCACTTCTGCGTTCCTCCAGTGCGTCGTGCGGCGAGCCGCTTCGTCACCGCGGGGCTGGTCAGTTCCCGGAGCGCATCCTTCCCCACCCATCGTGGCGCCGCTTCGGGCGAGTCCGCCAGTCGTCGCGCCACCGCCACCGCAGCTTTGTTAAGTGCGGCGTTACGCCTGCCCACGCCGCGTAGCGCCCAGTTGACGCCCTTCTTCACGAAGTTGCGCTCGTCGGTGGCGGCCCGCTCGATCAGGCGCAGGCTCTTCACGAACGGCGCGTCGGGGGCGGTCCTGTCGTGCAGGGCGACACTCGCCAACAGCGCGAATGCCGCGCGCTTCTGGTGCTCGCCCTTGAGGGCGCTCCACTGTTCGATCTTGGCCCATGCGTGCGGCGTGCGGTCGAACAGGTGAAAGCACAGCGTGTCGCAGATGGCCCAGTTGTCGAAGTCGCGGCACCAGCGATCCATCTGCGTGGGCGTGACACGCGCTGGCTCGTCCACGAACGACGTGATCATGCGCGCCTCGTACACGCCGGTCTTCCAGAGCCCCTCGGCGAGTTCGTGGCTGCGGCCGAGGCGTTTCGCCACTGCCTGCATGTTGGTCATCGAGACACCGAGCGGATTGCGCGCGGTGATCCCGAATCGCGCCAGGTTCGCGAGGTCGCGAGCGGTGCGCTTCTGCTCGAGCCACGCCAGGGCATCACGCACCTCGTCCGTGGGGCTCTTTCGATTGGTCCTCGCAGGCATGCGGGCTCTCCGTGGGTGTCACGCCGACTTCACCAGCATCTCCGTCTCACCGCTTCACGGCGACCGCGTTCTCGGTGGGACGAATGCGCGTCTCACGCCAGCGACCGTAGACCTGCGTGATCTCGGCGCCGACGAAGAAGATCAACGACGCGTAGTACACCCACACGACGAGCACGACCAGCGACCCCGCGGCGCCGTAGCTCGAACCGATGCTCGCGCGCCCCAGGTAAGCGCCGATCGCGGACTTGCCCAGGGTGAACAAGACTGCCGAGGTGAACGCTCCCAGCCACACATCACGCCAGGCCAACCTGACGTCGGGAAGGAATCGGAATATCATCGCGTTCAAGAGCGTGATCACCAGCAGGGATCCCAGCGCGTTGAGGCCATGCCAGAGAGAGGCCCAGGGTAGGAGCGTCTGGTAGTGCGCGCTGATCGCGGACAGCGCGGCGTTCACGACGAGAGAAACCATCAGGAGGAAGCCGATGCCGAACACCATCGCCATCGAGACGAGGCGATGGCGCAAGTAGCGCCACAGCGCGTTTCGCTTGGGGGCGGCCTCGACGTTCCAGATGCGGTTCAGGGCGGACTGAAGCTGCAGGAACACGCCGGAAGCGCCTACGATCAGCATGATGAGGCCGATGACGAGCGAGCTTCGGCTCTCGTCCGGCGCGGCGGCACTCTGGACCACGAGCTGAAGCACCTGCGCTCCGTGCTCTCCCAACAGACCGCGCACCTCGGAGTCGAGCCGGCCTTCCACGGCCTGACGTCCGAACACCTGCCCGGCCATCGCCAACACGACGAGCACGAGCGGGGCGAGCGCGAGCAGCGTGTAGTAGGAAACCGCGGCGGCCATCTCGAAGGGGTTGTGTCCGGAAAAATCGTCGACACCCTTACGGACCAGCGCCCAGACCCTCGCAAGCTTCATGGTGTCCGCGAGCCTAGCCTGCTTCTGGGCCATCGCTCAATGGCTTTCTCCCCCCCGCTCCAACCCGCTCGAGCACGCCCATCGCCCTTCAGCGGCCCGCTGCCTCCCTGATGGAACCGCGCCTCACCAACGGGCACGCACCCCGCGCGCGTCGACGTGCACGAACGGCCCGTGCGCGGAGCTCGCCGGGTAGGCGGAGAGTCCGCCGGTGAGTTCGGGGTGCTGGAGCTCGACGCCTTCGGCCACAGCATAGAGCACCCGCGCGTCGCGGATCGTGGCCCTGCCATCACCGTTCAGGTCGTCCATCACACCATCCCCGTTCGCGTCCACGATGACGTCAGCCGCGTCGCCGTACATGTGACGACTCTTGCTCGCGCGGCCGCCCTTCGCGCCCACGCCCTGCTCGTTGTACTGCGGCGTGCGGAAGCCGGACATGATGTGGAGCGAGCTGGGCAGCCCCCGGCGCTTCAGTTCGTCACCGATGAGTTCCAGCTTATCCAACAGCTCCACACGCAACACGAGGACCTTGGGCCACACCGCCTGCTGGTCGTGCGTGAGGAAGTCGGCCAGGCAGAATTGCTTTGAAACCGCCGTCGACTGGTTTTCCAGCGTCACCTGAATGAACCCCGGAGGCCGGGCGTAGCGCGGGTCGCGCGCGGCCAGCCCGCTCGTCGGCCACTTCCCGACGCGGTAGGCCGCAACTCGCGCACCCTTCATCGCTTCGAAGGACTCGAGCGTCACGACCACCAGCGAATCTCCGTCTGGCGCGGGCCGGCCCAACGGCTGCACGCCCGGTTCGACGAATGACACACCGGAGAGGAGCGGCTTCAGCTCAGGGCGCTCCGACAACGAGGACTGCGTCCCGATCAGCGCGCGCAGATTGCCGCTCGAGCCGAGCACATACTGCAGCGTCGCGCGCATGCTGTCGTCATGCGCCACGCTCCTTTCGTTGGTCACGGTTGTGCTTTGGAGAGCCGACATCGCCTCGGGCGCGGCGATCAGCATGATGGACCCGCAGGCAAGCGCGGCGATTCGGAGTATCTGGCTCATGAGACCCCCTGAACAGGCAGTGTGTTCACGCCAACCCCGCCCAGCGGTTCCGCGGTTACCGGACCCGATGGCGCGGGGTGAAGGTCATCTGGCAACGAAGTCTTGCGGCTCCGGGATGAGCCCGCCGAACACGGACCGACCGGGTGCGGGGTGGGAACTTCTGAATCACCGAAGGGGCCGCTACCCCTTCAGGCTGTCCGGGAGGAAGTCGAGCAAGTCCAGTGCCCCGGGGCGAAATCGACGCAAGTGCTTGTAGGGCAACTCCGGGGAGGGTTTTGGAGCCTGACCTCTTCACCCCCCCGGGCGCGAGGAGGGTGTGGCGGCGCGGGCACAGGGTGGCCCAGGCGCCTCGGTTCGAGCCCATGCACCAGGCGCGGACTCGGCGGCGACAGCCGCACTCGCCAGGACGAGTGCGGCCAGTCCAAGCATAAATCTGCTACTTGAACTTGTCAGGGAACTGCTTCGCGATCCCCTCGGTGAGTGCGTCCGCGAACATGAGCATGTGGTCGTGTCCTTCGTCATAGGCGCTGATGTCCGCGGCCCAGTCCTTCTTGAGTCTGCCCACGACCTCGGCTGTCGTCAGGTCCAAATGCTTCTGCAACATGCTCTCCAGGTCCTGCTTGGACCAGTTGGGGTTGGCTTCACTCAAGAATCCCGCGATGTCCTTGCCGTTGGCGGTCCATCTCGCCTGGCTTGCTGCCAGGCTGTCGTTGTTGCCGGCCTTAGCCGCGGTGACGACTTCGGTCGCGATCAGAATGTGATCACGCAGCAATGCGGTCAGCTTGTTCCCTGCCTCGTCGCCGTAATACGGCTTGATCGCCCCGCCAATGTCGTCCTGGTTCTTCAGCAGTCGCTCCGCGACCCTGTCCGCATCCTCCAGCCCCGCGACCGCGCTGATGATGTAGTTTCGCGTGTACGTGATGTGGTCTTCCCAGAGCCGTCTCATCGCCATCTTCAGTTCGACCGTGGCGCCGGTCTGAGCGCCGGGCGTCATCGTCGTGCCGCTGCAGCCGATCAGAGACGCGGCGAGCACTGCCATCAGGCCCAATTTGCGTGCATTCATGCCACCACCTCCCGAGGAAACAAGTGCGCCACCAAGACTCACGGCTTATGAATTGCAACCGTGGCATTCAGTCCCTGACTCCGTGACCCGGAGCATCTCTAGAACCGGCCTTGGCATGCCGATGTGGTACCCTTGGGCGTGATCGACACCGATCGTACGGAGGAGCTCGGCAGCCTCTTCGCTGGTTACAAACTCGGCGACTGTCTTCATGCCCATCCCGCGCGCGATGCTGACGATCGCGGCGACCACGAGCTGGTTCATGGGGCTCGTGACGATGTCTCGGACGAACTCGCCGTCGATCTTGAGGAAGTCGAAAGGGAAGCTCTTGAGGTAATAGAAGGAGCCGAATCCAGCGCCGACGTCGTCCAAGGCGAATCGGCAGCCCCGCCCGTGGAGTCGGACGGCGAAGGCCTTCGCCTCCTCGACATTCGAGATCGCGGCCGTCTCTGTAAGCTCGAAGATCAGCTGGGCGGGATCGATGCCGGATTCCTCCAACGCAGCTTCGGTGATCTCGGCAAGCCTGCGGTCCCCGATGGATCTGCCCGACAGGTTCACATTGAGCACGAGCCTGTGCCCCGCACGCGCGTGCTCGGCGATCAATGCGATCGCCTTGCGCACCACCCACGCGTCGAT
>JANNKI010000009.1:0-3141 GCA_031396225.1 bacterium
CACCGCCGTGCCGCTGGAGTTCCCGGCCGACTGCAACGTGGTCGTCGGACAGTCGCACTTCATCAAGACCGTCGAGGACCTGGCCGAGATCGTCGTGACGACCGTGCCCGCGGCGAAGTTCGGGCTGGCGTTCTGCGAGGCGTCGGGCCCGTGCCTCGTGCGCACCGAGGGCAACGACGCGGAACTGGTGACCGTGGCCACGGCGCAGGCTCAGGCGGTGGGGGCGGGCCACACCTTCTTCCTGGTCCTGCGCGGCGCGTATCCGATCAACGTGCTGCCCGCGATCAAGCAGTGCCAGGAGGTGTGCCGCGTGTTCTGCGCCACCGCGAATCCGCTCGAGATCCTCGTGGCCACGACGGAGCAGGGCCGGGGCGTGGTGGGCGTGGTGGACGGCGCGTCCCCGAAGGGCGTGGAGACCGAGGTCGACCGGGCCGCACGCCGCGAGTTCCTTCGGAAGATCGGCTACAAGCGATGATCCCCCTGTCGCCCGGAGGGCGATGACTCCGATGTCCGCCACGCTCAGGTTCGGCACATCGGGCATTCCGCGCAGCACCCCGCGGCCCGGCACCGTGCACGGCATCCGGCGCGCGCGCGAGCTGGGGCTCGAGCATCTGGAAATGGCGTGGGTGAACGGCGTGCGCATGTCGGACGAGACGGCCGACGCCATCGCGGCGGCCGCGCGCGAGCATGAACTCACGCTCACGGCGCACGCGCCCTACTTCGTGAACCTGTGCGGCGAGGACGACGTGGTGGAGCGGAGCTGCGGACGACTGGAGGAGGCGGGACGGCTGGGCGTGCGCTGCGGCGCGAAGTCGTTCTGCTTCCACGCTGGCTTCTACGGCAAGCTGGACCACGCAGAGGCGAACCGCCGTGTGAGGACCGGGCTGGAGCGCGTCACGGCGACCCTCCGCAAGCAGAAGTTGTCCATCGACGTGCGCGCCGAACTCACCGGCAAGGCGAGCCAGCTGGGCTCCCTGGACGAGGTGCTGGCCTGGAGCGAGGGCGTGCGCGGGGTGCTACCCTGCGTGGACTTCTCGCACCGCTACGCCCGCGAGTGCGGCCTGCACAATCGCTACGAGGACTTCGCCGCGACGCTCCAGGCGATCGAGGCGGCGCTGGGCCGGAGCGCACTCGACCGACTGCACGTGCACATCTCGGGCATCGAGTACGGCCCCAAAGGAGAGCGGCGTCACGAGCCGCTGCGCGAAACGAAGTTCCGGTGGAAGGAGCTGTTGCGCGCACTGAAAGACCTGCGCGTGGGCGGTTGGGTGGTGAGCGAGAGCCCGTGCATGGAAGATGACGCACTGCTGTTGCAGAAGACCTACAAACGACTCAAGTAGGGAGCCGATCGGTCCAACGCCGCGCCGCGGCCGGAGGCCGCGGTACTTCAAATGAGGCGAGATGCTCGAGAATCGCTCGTTCCACGAAGTGGGACCGTTCGCGAACAACATCTACGTGGTCACCGACCCGGCGTCGCGCGAGACCGCCGTGATTGACGTGGGCTTCGAACCCGAGCGCGTGATCGAGCTGGTGCATCGCGAGTCACTCCACGTGCGCTGGTTGCTCGCCACGCATGCGCACTACGACCACGTGGCCTCGATGCTGCCGGTACAGCAGGCCGTGGGGGGCGAGTTCGCGCTGCATCCGGCCGACCGGCCCCTGCTGCAGGCCGTGGCGTTCCAGGGCTCGATGTTCGGCCTGCCGCCGGTGGCGGTGCCCGAGGTGGCGCTGGAACTGGCCGAAGGCCTGCGCGTGCCACTGGGTGAGCAGTTCCTGGACGTGCTGTTCACGCCCGGTCACGCGCCGGGCCACGTCACGTTCCGGCACGGCGAGACGCTCTGGTCGGGGGACGTGCTGTTCGCGGGCTCGGTCGGCCGCACCGACCTGCCGGGCGCTTCCTGGGAGCTGCTCGAACGGAGCATCCGACAGAAGCTGTTCCCACTCGGTGATGCGATGAAGGTGTTGCCGGGCCACGGCCCGGCCACGACGATCGGCGCGGAGCGCCGAAACAACCCGTTCGTGGGCGAAGCGGCGGGGCCGCTGTGAGTGAGCGGCACGCAGGATGGCCCGCGCGGCTTCGGCTGCATCCCACCGTATTCGTGGCGCCCGGCGCCACCGTGGTGGGCGAGGTCACGCTCGGGGAGCGCTCGAGCGTTTGGTTCGGCACCGTCGTGCGCGGAGACTCGGCGCCGGTCACGGTGGGCACGTACACGAATCTTCAAGACCTCACCCTCGTGCACGAGGACGCTGACGCCCCGACCGTGGTGGGGGACCGCGTCACGGTGGGACATCGCGCCATCGTCCACGGTTGCATCATCGAGGACGACTGCCTGATCGGCATGGGGGCGATCGTGCTCTCCAAGGCGCGTGTCGGTGCCGGCTCCCTCGTGGGTGCCGGCTCGCTCGTGAAGGAGCGGCAGGTGATCCCCGCGGGCACGCTGGCGGTGGGCGCCCCCGCGCGCGTCATCGGGCCCGTCACCGATGCGCACCGCGCCGCCATCGCGGAAGGCGCGCGCCACTACGCCGAGCTGGCAGGCGACTACCTCGCCCGCGGATTCGCCCGAGCGTTCCCGCCCATGAGTGCCGCCACCGGCATCATCCCCGGAGGGCACGGGCCCATGACCCACGGCGAGTGGGGCGCTTGCCTGGCCGCGCTTGCGGAGAGCCCCGACTGGATGACCGATCGGCTCGGCCGGGCGCCGGGGCGCGAGACCGCGCGGCCCGCCGAACGGCGCTGGAGCGCGCTCGAGGTGTTGGGTCACCTGCGCGACGCCGACCGGGATGTCTACCTGCCGCGTCTGGAGACCATGCTCACCCAGGAACGCCCGGCCGTGCCCGACGTGGATCTGCTCGGGGCCGAGCGTGTCGCGGCGTATGCCGCCGAGGAGCTGAGCGGCGTGCTCGACGACTGGCGCCGGCTCCGTCGCCGCCTCGTGACGCGGCTCGCGCCACTCGGGCGCGAGGACTGGGCGCGCGTGGGGGTTCACTCGCTGCGCGGAACGTTTCCACTCGGCGAGATGGTGCGCGGTTGGGTGGAGCACGACCTCTCGCATCGCCGCCAGTTGTCCCTCGCGCTGGGGCTCGAGCCGTGATCCTCGTGAAAGCCTGCCCGCTCGGCGAACCCGCGGAGCGCCTGCTGAT
>JANNKI010000024.1:0-6069 GCA_031396225.1 bacterium
TGGCAGCGCTACTACCGGGGCGAGGTCCGCACCGCCCCGATCGCCAACGAGAGGAGGCACCAGCTCAAGTTGGCCTATTGAAACGCAGTGAGGCCCCGGCGGGCAGCGCCCTCCGCGGCCTCACCCACAATCTTCGCCGCACAACCAACTACTTGCGGACGTGCTGGTTCGCCCACTCGGTCTCGAAGTACCGAGCGTCTTCATCATGACGGGGCCTGACGCCCAGGACGATCCCGCCTTCCTTCAGCTCGGTCTCGTAGATCTTGGCGCGCTCCTCAGTGATGCCAGCTCCCACGAGCAGGCCCACGAGGCCGCCCGCCGTCGCGCCAGCAGCGCCGCCCGCGAGGGCTCCCGCCAACGGGCCGGCGATCACCAGTCCCAGGATCGGAACGGTCAGCGTTGCCGCGGCTGCGGCGATGCCCACCAGCGTGGCTCCGACAGCAACGCCAACCGCGCCGCCGACGCCTGCTCCCTGGAGCGCCTTGTTACCCATGTCGGTCTTCTCGCCGTCGGTGGTGAACAGGCGCTTGCGCGTCTCATCCGACATGATGACATGGATCTCGTCGTTCTTGTAACCGCGTGCCGCGATAGCGTTGTACGCACTCTCGGCGGACTCGCGATCACGGAATGAACTGGTCATGATCGAGCGTTGCACATCCGTCTTCTTGTCCATCACACGACACCTCCTGGAGGTAGGGCGTTTCCAAACCGGCGTAGCCGGTTCGGTGCTGGTCCGGACCCGCCATGGGGTAAGCGAAGAGGGGGCCAACTCCTACACAGCAAGCGTGGGTCCAAAGCCGGGCGACCGAAGGAAGTCGGGTAAAGCCCACAGATCGGGCCGTTCGTGCGTGGCTGGGGGACTCCTGGAGCACGTGCATGAAGTGCAACCCGTGGTCATTCCTTCAACAGGTGGCAAGTTTTCCAAAATGGAGATCGAGCCCGCGACTGGTCGGAGCGGACGCCGGCATCACGCGGGGCCAAGGAGTGGAGGGCAAATTGGGCGCCCCTTGGTGAACAGCGCGTGTGCGAGCAGATCAGCGCGTTCGCGTCACGACTCCTTGACGAACCCTTCGGGCGAGGGTCTTGCCGTCCGCGAAAGGTCGAGTTCGCCTTCCGCCTGGACCGTCGGCGGACCTCAGAACAGAAGGCTTCAATGCAACGTGCTGTGATGGTCTCACTCGCAGCCGCCCTGTGCGTGGGCCCACTCGCGTCAGAGCGGGCGATCGCAGCGCCACCAGAATCGAGTGTGGTCACACCGGTTTTCAACCCTGCAAACTTTCCCGATCCCACGCGAATCGACAATCCGCGGAGCGTGACCTCGACGCAACATGAATCATGGCTCGTCGACTCGCTCGCGGAGCCGAGCGACCTCTGCGCGAAGTTCGGCCACCTCGGCGGAGAGCCGTGTGAACATCTCAGCGGTCGGACCCGAAACCGCGGGCTCCACGGCAATTCGCGGAGGCGAGGACGGGGGGTTCGACTCCCGTGGCGTCGTCGCGGCCGTTTGTCGTGACGCGGGCTCGCCACCCCCGAATGAGGCGGGGGAGCGAGCGTGGCCCGAGTGTTGCGCCTTCTCCTCGACGAGTTCCTGCGGCAGGTAGAGGTTGTGGCTCACGATCTGGCCGCGTCCGGGACCCGAGAGTTCGATCATCAATCCACGCCCGAGCAGCGCGTCCACGATGGGCTTGAGCGCGGCGAGGTCGGCAATGGGCTCCATGCGGGCGGCTCGGGCACGGAGATCGCCCAACGGCTGGGCCCCGCGCAGCAGCAACTCCGTCATCACCGCGATCTCGGGCTTGCTGACGCCGAGCCACTCGTAGGCGTGATGCTTGTACTTGGGCACCCGACCGAGCCAATCCAGCTCGCTCACGACCCCCAGCGTGCGCAGCTGATTGAGGGCCTTCTCGACGTCGATGTCGTCCAGCGTCGTGAGCGGATCGCGGTTGTTCTTCTGGTTGCAGCCCGTGACCAACGCGTTGACCGTCATGGGATAGGCGGCCGGCGTGGTCTTGGCCTTCTCGATCAACACGCCGAGCACGCGCCGTTGGCGGGCGTCGAGCGGCTTCCACGCCGACGACGCGGGCGGGCTACTCCCGGATTCAGTGCTCATGGGTCCTCGGCGAAGGGTCCGTCGAAGCAGAAGGCGTTGCGGTGAACTGCACGATCGGTGCGAAACAGGGCGTCGCTGGCCTGGCGCCCATCTTACAGGGAAGGCCGCCAGTCCGGGCGGGGGGGAGCACCGCGGTCGGACGGGGCTGGTCTCACGGGGGCGGGTCCGCTCGCTCGGATCACCCCCCCGTGGGTGGCCACGAAACTCGAGTTCGTGTTCGATGTGTACGCCACGGCAGAAGCCACTCTCGCAGGCTCGGACGACCAGCCCGCTTCCGCAGCCGTGCAGTAGGTTGCGTGGCAGATTCCGCCAGCGGCCGATCGGAGCGTCGTGGTGAGCTTCGAGCGCGTCGGGAGCGCTGGACATTGCGGCTCCAGAGGCGTTCCGCTAGCATCCCTCACGCGGCTAGCGTGCAACCCCGGCCGTTTCGTATGCCTCCAGTCCTGGCGCCGACTCATCCTCCCCCGACCGAGGTGTGCATGTCTGTGCCAAGGGCGTATCCGCGCGCCTGGCGACGGTGGCTTCCGTCGGTTTTCGTCGCGTCGTTCGCATTGCATTCGCTCGCGCCCGAACAGAGTTTCGCACTCGGCCCGCCGACTGTCCTGACCGACGCCTTCCCGATGGCCGACGACACCCATCGCCTGGCATTCGACCAGCCGCGCGACCCGTTCTCGGGGGTGAGCCTCCGGTCACCCCGGTGGACCTTCTGCGCAATAGGGAAGGGTCGGGTAGAGGGCTAGGCTCGCCAGTTCACGTTGTCGCGCAGGCGCTCACCGGAATGCGACTGGAGGTGGCTCATGTTGGTCCGCGCGATTCGATCACTCCTGATCCTGGTCCTCGGGCTTTCGGTCTCAGGCTGTGCCGTGATGATGGCAGGGCAGGGTCACGAAGCGGGCTCCGGGCGACTTTCGGATGCCGCCACCCAGGCCAGCCCGGACTCGGTGACGAAGTTCAAGATCCCTCCGCCCGATGTGGGTCACACGGTGCCTCCGACCGTCGCAGGGAGCCTCGTGAGCGAACCCACGTCCGAGCCGGGCCTTACCTCCGTCACAGAGCCGGGCATGGCGCCAACCGCAGCGGGCGCCGGTGGTAGTCCTCGGGAGAGCAAGCATCCCTCGCTCGCGAGCCTCGTGGCCGGCGGCGGCACGCTCGGCGGCACGGACTACGACGGATTCAAGACCGTCGGGATTGCGCTCAGCGGCTATCCCGGGCCGCGGATTCGCCTCGATCTCACCGGTACGTTCAATGGCGTCGACTTCAAAGGCGAGGGACTTCTCGGCCAGGCACTCAGGAATTCAATCGAGCTGAGTCTCGACCTCACCATGCGCTACTACCTCACCAGAGAGCACACCTTCATGGGTCTCTACACCCAAGGCGGTATCGGCACGGGAACGTTGTTCTGGAACTATGCGAAGCCCGTCACGGTGATGGAGAACGGCGCTCAAAAGACGATTTCCGATGATCGACTCAACTACTTCTCGCTGTTCGGTGGCGCCGGCGTGTCGCTGCTGCAAACCCGGTACGTGCACATTGGTGGAAATCTGATCGGGGGCGCCCGCTTCTACGGATGGCACACGTCGAGCGGGCTTGAGAACGACATCCTCAAGACGACGGGTTACCTGAAGGCGCTCCTCGAATTCAGCCTCAGGGTGGGCTCGAGATGAACGTAAGTGAGGAAAGCCGCGCGGAGTGTGGTTTACTGGCGCAGCCTCGACCAGATCGCTGAGAATCCAGGCGCGATCGCACCTCCCACCGGGCTTCCCCATGACATTCCTTGAGCTTGAGCTACGCTCCGAACTCGTCGCGGCTTTGGCCAGGCAACAGATCACCGAACCGACGCCCATTCAGGTCGCAGCGCTGCCGGTGTTGCTGGCAGGCAGAGATGCCTATCTGAACGCCGAAACTGGAACCGGGAAGACGCTGGCCTATCTGTTGCCGATCTTCGGCCGGCTCGACGCGGAGCAGAAGTCGCCGCAGGTCGTGATCGTCGCGCCCACACACGAACTGGCGATCCAGATTCATCGCCAGTCTTGCGACCTTGCGCAGAATGCCGCCTGGCCGATTCGTACGCTGCTGCTCATCGGCGGCACTTCTTTGGATCGTCAACTCGACAAGCTCAAGACAAAGCCGCACATCGTGATCGGCTCGCCGGGCCGCATCCTTGAATTGATCAACATGGGCAAGCTGAAGACGAATGGAGTCAGGAGCGTGGTGATCGACGAGGCCGACCGGTTGCTGGTCCACGAGAGCCTGCCCGCCATCCGGGCGATCATCCAGGCCGCGCCGCGCGGGCGGCAATTGATCTTCGCGTCGGCCACGGAGCAGCGCGAGAGCGCGGAAGCCATCGCGACGCTCGCGCCCGACCTGGTCATGTTACGTGCCGGTACCGCGCCCGTGAACGAGAACATCGAGCATCTCTATCTTGTCTGCGAAGCTCGCGACAAGCCGGAGGTGCTGCGAAAGCTCCTGCACGCGCTCCATCCCGAACGCGCGATGGTCTTCGTGCACCGCAGCGCGATGGCCGAAGACGTCGCGGCGAAGCTGGCCCATCACCGGATTCCGGTTGCGGACCTGCATGCCGCCAGTGACAAGCGCGACCGCAAGCGGGCGATGGATGACTTCCGCAGCGCTAAGGTTCGCGTCCTGATCGCCTCCGATTTGGCCGCGCGCGGACTCGACATCAAGGGCGTCACGCACATCTTCAACCTCGACGTGCCCACGCAGAGCAAGGCGTATCTGCATCGCGTGGGCCGCACCGCCCGGGCGGGTGCGGTCGGGCAGGCGGTCACGCTGATGACCGATGACGAGGTCCGGCTCGTCCGCCGCTACGAGAGCGAACTAGGCATCGTGATGAATCGCGTGCGCCTGCGCGAAGGCCAGGTGATCGCCGCGGGCAAACGCGAGCCAGGTGGATGAGACGGGCGCCAGGCCGGCGCGGATCGATCAACCTGTGCGACGGGCGACGAAGCGCGCGTACATCTCCTCGACCACTTTGCGCGCCCGCGGTGCCTTGCGAAGGTACTTGAGCGCCGAAGTCATGCTGGGGTCGACGAGGAAGCAATTGATCGGGATGTCCCGCGCCAGGCCCTCCCAGCCAAATCGATCGATCATCTGGCGAAGCATCATCTCCAGTGTGACGCCATGCAAGGGGTTGTTGGACTGCCGTACGGTCATGGCTCCGGGTCCCCTATGCCATCGACGGGGCGATGGGAGTTCTCCACGGCGTGTCGATTGGTTGCCTGCTGTTGGGTCTGAGACGGAATCGAGACACACGCTCAGCATCGCCTCGAGGCTTGATTCAGCACGGGCGCGTGAGGGACTCGAACGATGGCTTTCCCGACGGGTTTCGAAGCAACGGAAGTCTCAGGGCTTCAACGCCGATCTCCAGCCAGCTGATTTCGAGTCGGTCGTCAGCGTTGCACGCTCCAGTACCCGCCCACGAACTCCAGCGTCCTCACCGGGTCGCCCGAGTCGCGCTCGATGATCTGGATCGTCTTCGCGTGCCCCTCGCGGTCGATGTGGTCGGTGTACTCGTCGAGATTGGAAAAATCGCGCTCACAGTACGGATCGTAGTAGTAGCAGCCTGCCGGCGGCTCGTTGTCGACGTCGATCTGCGATTCGGTCTCCCTCACGATGGGAGCGCGCCGATCGTGGTAGCGGTAGGCTGGCGGGCAGTAGTACCCGGAGCCCACCCCGATACCGAAGCTCACGTAGGTGCGCGGGCGCGCGTACCCGTAGACGACCGGGCGGTGGTATCTCGGGCCGCAGTCGCGTACACCGCCGTAGTAGCTCACGCCACCGCGATAGGCGACGCTCCCGCGCCGCACGTGCGTGCGGCTGTGGCCGCTGTTGTACGCGTGACCGCCGCCATAGTTTCGGCCGCCGCCGCTCCACGTGCGGATGCTGCGCCCGCCGTTCGTGCGTCCGCCGCCCCACGCGTGGCCCTTGAACCGGCGGTC
>JANNKI010000039.1:0-2020 GCA_031396225.1 bacterium
AGGGCCAGGGCGGCGATCAGCGTGGTGAGGAAGATCGAGGGCACGAAGCCGAGGCCGCGCACCGTCAGCCCGAAGACCCCGGCCTGATGGGCACCGCACCGTCGGCAGCCCTGCTCGCAAAGTGGACGAAGCGCGAGACCGACCTGATCAAGACCGACCCCAACCGCGTGCCGCCCCTGGCCCTGCCGCCGCTCCCTGACAGCGCCATCCTGGGCTCGCTCAAGGGCGCTGAGTTCGATCGAGTCGCCAAGGAGGCAGCCAGGACCGCTCCACCTCGTGAGAATGGTGGAAACCAGGACATCAAGAACTTCACTGCGGGGACTCGGGTCTTCTACCCCGTCTTTGTCAAGGGCGCAAAGCTCTCGTTTGGGGACCTGCACTTCTCCCAGGGCGACGGCGAGATCACGTTCTGCGGCGCGATCGAGATGGGCGGGTTCATGGACCTGCACGTCGATCTCATCAAGGGCGGCATGGCGACCTATGGCGTTTCTGAGAATGCGATCTTCATGCCTGGCATCCGCGATCCGCAGTACTCCGAGTGGCTTGCATTCTCGGGAGTGTCGGTGGACCTCGCTGGCAAGCAGCACTACCTGGACTCGCAGTTGTCCTACCAGCGCGCCTGCCTGCACGCCATCGACTACCTCATGAAGTTCGGCTACTCTGACATCCAAGCGTACATGATCCTGGGTTCGGCGCCGGTCGAGGGACGGTTCTCCGGTGTGGTGGACATCCCGAACTCGTGTGCAACGGTCTACATCCCCAGGGCGATCTTCGACTTCGACGTCGCCCCGTCGAAGAGCGGGAAGCCGCACCAGGTGAAGCAAGGCATGAAGGTGCCGAAGTCGGCGAACTGACAACTTCCGACGTTTGCGCAAGGGGAGGCGGGCTCCATCTGGGGGCCCGCCTCCATCGCTCAGCCCCCGGGTGACCAATCGATCGCTGCGACGAGGTCGCAGCGACGTCCGCCGACTCCGAACCGTCGTACGCGATGAGTACTCGCATCGGCCTACAAGCTTTTGGTCGACCGGGACACGAACATGTGCGCGAAGATCATCCCGATCGCGGCAGCCCCGATGCTGAGGACAACACTCGCCACCATGTACCCCATCCCCGCCGGGGCGTCACCGGACTCGATAAGCTGCAACGCCTCCACGCTGAAGGTCGAAAAGGTCGTATAGGCGCCGAGGAACCCTGTGGCCACGAACAGCCGGACCGCCGGATGCCCGGTGAAGCGCTCGATCGCGAGCGTGAGATAGACGCCGAGGACGCAACTCCCGCTCACGTTGATCAACAGGGTCCCGACCGGGAACTGCGTTCCCCACTGTGCGGTGGCCCACGACGCCAGGAGATACCGGGCGTTGGCCCCAAGGGCGCCTCCCACGCTGATCGCAAGATATGGCGTCAGCATCCTCCGGAGTGATCGCAAGCGGTTCACGACCGGGCGACCATCGCCCCGATCCACGCCCCGAGCAATCCCAGGACAGTGGACACCACTACGTTCGCGGTGGCCAGGGCGTACGCGCGCCGCCGAATGAGGCTGATCGACTCGAAGGCGAAGGTCGAGAAGGTCGTATAGGCGCCGAGGAACCCGACCGAGACCAGCAGCTGGACCTCCGGTTCGGAAACGACCCGGCCAACGACCGCCGTTGCCATGAAGCCGAGCAGCACGCTTCCACTTAGGTTCACGATCAACGTCCCGTACGGGAAGGACGCCCCGATCCGCCGGGCAGCCCATACCGAAACGAGGTAGCGGGCATTGGCGCCGAGGATCCCCCCGATTCCGATCAGGACCGCGGGCTCGGCAAGCAATGGTCTCAATCTCCGTGGGCTCGCGCTATGCGATGGGGCACGCTCCGAAACGTAAGCTACATGCTGCCGACCTCGAGCAGCAGAAGGCGGCCCTGGGCCGCGGCTAGCCGACCGCGCCACGCGGTATCGTGGCCCCGATGCTGCTCGTCTTCGGGCCCCGATCCACCGACTACGACTTCGGGCCCGATCATCCCCTGACGCCCCGGCGGTT
>JANNKI010000049.1:0-5492 GCA_031396225.1 bacterium
TGATCCCCGCGCGCGACGAGGCCAGGGCGCTGCCACTGGTGCTCGGCGGCCTGCCGCGCGCGGGCGAGGGATGGCGGGTGCGGCAGGTCGTGGTCGTGGACAACGGCTCGCGCGACGGCACGGCGGAGGTGGCGCGTTCGCTCGGCGCGGTCGTCGTGAGCGAGCCGGTCGCGGGCTATGGTCGTGCGTGCCTCGCCGGTCTCGCGAGACTGCGCGAGTCGCCACCGGACGCGGTGGTGTTCGTGGACGCGGACCACTGCGACGATCCCCGCGAATTGCCGCGACTCGTGGAGCCACTGCTCACGGGCAGGATCGGGCTCGTGATCGGCTCGCGCACGCTCGGGGAACGCGAGCCCGGCGCGTTCACACCCGTCCAGTCGTTCGGCAACTGGCTGGCGCCGAGCCTGATTCGCCTGATGTGGGGCGTGCGCGCCACCGACCTCGGTCCATTTCGTGCGGTGCGCTGGGACACGCTCGA
Source organism: bacterium (assembly GCA_031396225.1). Taxonomy (GTDB): domain Bacteria; phylum Eisenbacteria; class RBG-16-71-46; order RBG-16-71-46; family RBG-16-71-46; genus JAIOPA01. The sequence continues at coordinate 479 of JANNKI010000049.1, forward strand.
ATCCCTCGGCATGCGCGACCGCGACTTTGGTTGGACGGTCGAGATGCAGGCACGGGCCGCGCGGGCCGGTGTGCCCACCGTGGAGGTGCCGGTGAGCTACCGCCGCCGGCGATACGGGCGCTCCAAGATCGCCGGCACGCTCGCGGGCTCCGCGCGGGCGGGTTTCAAGATCCTGGCCACGCTGGCTCGCGTCCGACTGGGCGGCTGAAGCGGCGGCGGCCGCGCGCGCGCGCCGAGCGCCGAGTCGGAGGGGGGCGGGCGCCGCGAGGGTGGAGCGCGGCTGGCGGTGAACCGCGCTCGCACCTTAGACTCGCCCGCTCGAACCTCGGGGAGAGCCCATGTTCATCGAAGAGTACCTAGTCGAGCTCAGGCGGGACCGCTTCGCCATTCCGGCCGTGTTTCGCTATGCGCGCCGGGTGGGTGCGCGCGTGCGTGCCGACTGGCTCGCCAACCCGAATGCCGTGCGCTCCGTGTGGGCGGTGGCGGTGGCCTACTTCGCGACCGCGTTCCTCGCCAGCGTGGGCATCGCACTCGCGTGGGACCGGTCGCTCGCCGAGCGCTTCTTCTTGAACACCGCGCTGTGGATGTTGCCGGCGTTCACGTTCGTGTCGCTGTTCGTGGGGCAGCTGCGCAACGACGAAGGTCATCGGTTGTCGGGCTTGAACCTGCCGCTCATGCTCACGCTCGCGCGGGTCGCGCTCGTGCCCGGCATCGCCGTGTTTCTCGTGGAGCGCCACTTCGCGTGGGCGTTCGGCGTGTACGTGCTCGCCGCGCTCACCGACGTGTTCGACGGCTGGCTGGCGCGCCGCTGGGGGCAGACCACGCCGCTCGGCAGGATGCTCGACCCGCTGGTGGACATCGTGTTCAACCTCACCGCGTTCGCCGGGCTCGCCGCGGCCCAGCTGCTCCACCCGTGGGTGTTCTGGGTGGCGGTGCTGCGCTACGGCATCCTCGTGGTGGGCGGGATCGGCCTCTACCTGTTCGTGGGCCCAGTGCGTATCCACCCCACCTGGTTCGGGCGCATGACCGGTGTGGTCATGACTTGCCTCGTGGCGTTGTTCACGATGCTCGTGGCGGTGCGCGGCCCGGTGGGAGAGGGGCTCACTCGACTCACGGAGATCGCGCTCGGCGTGATGCTGTCGGCGACTGTGCTTCAAGTCCTCGTGCTCGGCTGGTACAACCTGCGCCTGTTGACCGGCGCGGCGAAGCAGGCGGACAAGGTGGTGCGGGACGTGCAATGGCGCGCATGAACCGGGACGCCCGATGAGGCCGATCGCGCTGGACGGCGACCTCGCGCACTTCTTCCCGTCCGAGGTGCTGCAGCTGCTCCAACTGGCGCAGGCCGCGGGTCGGCTCGAGTTCACGCGTGAACAGGAGCGCGTGGACCTGTGGTACGAGCGCGGCCGCCCGATGTTCGCGCGCACGAGCGGGCTGTCTGTGCGCTCGGGCGAACTGCTGCTGCACAAGGGTGTGGTGAGCGCGCCGTCGCTGGCGCGAGCGCTCGAGCGCCAGCGCGAGGAGCCGCGCCGCCGCGTGGGCGAGCTGCTCATGGAGCAGGGCGACGCCTCGCGCGAGCAGATCACCGACGCCGTGCACGAGGTGCTGCGCCGCATCGTCTACAACGTCATCCTGTGGCGCGACGGCCGCTTCCGCTTCGTGCCGGGTGAGATGGCCGAGGGCGAAGACATCACGCTCGATCTGGACCTGGACCGGCTGATCCTCGAGGGCCTGCGCCTGGCCGACCAGGAGCGCGCGGTGCGCACCGGCGAGCCCCAGGTCTGAGCGGGCCGGTGATCGCCGTGTCGCTGCACCTGGCTCCGAACGCTCCGTGGGTGTGGCTGGGCATCGCGACGGTCGCGTTCATGGTACTGGCGCTGTGGGCGTACGCGTTTCGCCTGCCACCGCTCTCGGCCACCGCCCGCCGCCTGCTCACGTTGTTGCGCGCCGCCGCACTGGCGGCACTCGTGTGGCTGCTCGCCATGCCCGTGCTGGAACGCGCACTCCCGTCCTCGGGGACGCGCGTGCTCGTGCTGCGCGACCGCTCGCTCAGCATGGATCGGCCCGAGCGCGCCGGCGGTGGCACGCGCGACGCGGCCGCCGAGAAGGCGCTCGGCGAACTGCGGGCTGCGCTTCGCGGCCGGGCGCAGGTCGAGGTGGTCGCATTCGCCGCCACACTCCTCGCGGACAGTGTGCGCGACGCGGGCGAGCGCTCGGCGAGCGCGCCGGGCAGCGCGCTCTCGGCGCTGGCGAGGCTTCCCGTGGAGCGCCGCCCCGATGGCGTGATCCTGATCTCCGATGGCGCCGTCAATGCGGGCGACGACCCAGTGGCCGCGGCACGCGCGCTGGGTGTTCCGGTACATGCCCTGCTGGTGGGCGAGCGCGCCGGTCTGGACCGCGGCATCGCCGGCGTGGAAGCCTCGAGCGAGGCGCGCGTGGGCGAGGCGACCCCCGTGCGCGTGCGCGTGGTGAGCGACGAGGAGCGCGGCACGCCGATCGTGGTGCGGCTCGAGGATGGCGGTCGCGAGCTCTCGCGCACCACCGTGCCGGCGCCGGGCCCGGGTGCCGAGGCGCTGGCCGAATTGCGCGTGGTGCCCACGCGAGCCGGGCTTGCGCTCTGGACCGCGCGCGTCGCACCGCTCGAGGGCGATGCCTCACGTGACGACGACGCGCACGGCGTCGCGGTGCCGGTCGCACCCGGCAAGCTGGGCGTGCTGGTGCTCACGGCCGGTCTCAACTGGGATCTGACGTTCCTGCGGCGCGCGCTCGCCGGCGACTCCACCGCGGAGCTGGACACGCGCGTGCGCGAGCCCAGCGGCACGTGGCACGGCCTCGAGCGGCGTACGCCCGGGTCGCTCTCGGCCGCGGACTTGCGCGGCAAGTCGGTCGTGGTGCTGGATGCGCTCTCGGGCGCCGAGTTGGGCCCCGCGTTCGATGCAGCGCTCTCGTCGTTCGTGCGCGGTGGAGGCGGGCTGCTGCTGCTCGCCGGTCCCGCGCCCGGAGCGGCGAGGTTCGCGCGCGGAGCGCTCGCGCGCGACCTGCTGTTCGCCGCGGGCGCCATGTCGGGCGCGCAGGTGGCGCCTGAACCGCAGGCCGCGGGCGCGGAACTGCTGGCCTGGGACGACGACCCCTCCCGCGGCGCGCGCGCGTGGCGAGAAGCCGCGCCGCTCTCGGACGTGGGACCGCTTGCGCCCGGCGGAGCCGACCGCGTGCTGCTCGCGGCGCGCGAGGGCGGTCCGCCGCTGTGGGTGGCGCGTACCATCGGGCGCGGTCAGGCGCTGCTCGTGAACGGCAGCGGGTTCTGGCGCTGGTCGCTCGACGGCACAGACGAGCTGGCCAGCGAGCGCGCGCGAAGACTCTGGAGGAAGACACTCCGCTGGCTCGCTGAACCCGTGCACGGCGAGCCGCTGCGCGTGATCGCGGAGCGCCGGTTGGTGCCGGGTGGGGAGCCCGTGCGGCTGGACGCGCTACTTCAAAGTCCGCGTATCGAGCCCGTGAGCGGTGCGGACGTGCGCGCGGAGCTCAGCGGCCCCGGAGGCGCCGCTCGCCGCGTCGCGTTCACCCCGGGCGGCCCCGGTACTTACACCGCCACATTCCCCTCGCCGGGTCCCGGCCGCTGGCAGGTCAACCTGCGCGCCTCGCGCGACGGCCGAGAACTGGGCCGCGCACGCGGCGAGTTCGTGGTGGACCGCTGGACGCTCGAGGCCCTGCGCGCGCAACCCGACAGCGCGTCCATGGCGGCGATCGCCACGGCGAGCGGCGGCAGCATGGGCCGCGCCGCGGACGCCGCGAGTTGGGCGCGCTCGCTCGAGGCGCGAACGCTGGTGCGCCCCCGGACGGCGAGCACGCGGCTCTGGGAATCCCCGTGGGCGTTCGCGCTGGTGGTGGCGATGCTCAGCTTGGAGTGGGGCTGGAGGCGCCGTCGCGGGCTGATGTAGCCGCGCAGGGAGGCGCGGCCGGAGGCCACGCTGCGCCGATGTCGCCCCGCGACTCTGCTGCCCACGGCGGGGACGATCGCCGACAGCGTCGTCATGCGCCGGCGCGTGCTCGGAGGACGTTTCGCGCGCCGCCACACTCGGCACGCCGCTTGCGGGATCCGGGGACCTTCCGCGCCCCTGCATCTCACCTGTGCCCCCGCGAGGAGCGGCCATGTCCGCGCTCGCGACGCTGTTCACGGCCGCACTCTCCTGCGCGCCCGCGCTGCATCCGTCCGTCACCGAAGTCTACTACGACGCTCCCGGCGATGACACCGGCCACGAGTTCGTCGAGATCTGGAACGCGCGCGCCGTGGTGGCGTCGCTTGCGGGCGTCCGCCTCGAAGCGGGCGACGGCGGCACGCCCGGCCGCTGGACGCTGCGCTGCGCTGGACGGGCGGGCCCGCCGACACGCTCAAGCCCGGCGCGCGCTTCGTCGTGGGCGGCGCTCAGGTGGTGCCCCGGCCCGACGCGATCGTGACGCTCGAGTTGCAGAACGGACCCGACGCCGTGCGCCTCGTGTGGCCGGACGGAGAGGTCGAAGTGGTGGGCTGGGGAGCGCACGACCTCCCGGAGTACTACTGCGGCTCGCCAGCGGCTGACGTGAGCGCGGGCCAATCGTTGTCGCGCATGCCGGATGACGCGGCCACCGGCAGCAACGCGGGTGACTTTCGCGGGGCGGAGCCCTCGCCGCTTACCCGCAACCTGCGCACGGTGGATGCGGCGTTGCTCCGCCGGCACGCCGCGCTCGAGCCCGAGCAGCCCCAGCCGGGCGCGCCCGCCACGCTCAAGTTGTCACTCGCCAACCTGGGCGCCACCGCGTGGGGGTTGGACGACGCGAGCCTGCGAGTGAGCGGCGACGTGTTGGGCGTGCCCGTGTCGATCAATGCACCGCCGCTCGCCCCCGGCGAGACGCTCAGCGTGAACGTGACGCTGGGCCCGTTGCGCGAGGGACGCGGCGCGCTGGTCGCGCGTGTGGCGCTCGTGGGCGACGAATCGCCCGCCAACGACAGCGACACGCTGCTGGTGCGTGTCGGGCCCGG
>JANNKI010000057.1:0-4843 GCA_031396225.1 bacterium
GGCCGGTCCCTGGCCGGCCCTCCCTGGCGCTCACGGGCGGCCTCCTGCCCTCCCTGGCCTCCGGCCTGCTCGCGACTGGCCGCGATCGAGCCCTCCCGGGGCGGCGCCTGCGCCTGGGCCGGGCACGAGCTGCGTCCGCGCCGAGCTTGCCGCGAAAGGCTCCATCGGCTAAGTTGCGGGGCAGGAGTGGGGCTGGCGCGACCACTCCGTTTTTTGTCTGCGCGGGAGTGAAAGTGGAAGTCCGGGAAGAAGTTCGCCAGCTCGCCGAACCCCTTGCGGAAGAGCATGGTTACGAGCTGGTGGACATCGAGCAGGCGTCCCTCGGGCACCACCGGGTGATCCGGGTCTACCTGGACAAACCCGGCGGCGTCACGGTGGATGATTGCGCGCGGTTCAGCCGCCATCTCGCGGACGCCATGGACATGAACCAGATCGTGCCGGGGGCCTATCACCTCGAGGTGAGCTCGCCCGGGCTCGAACGTCCGGTCCGGACACTGGCGCACGTCCAGCGCTTCGCCGGACAGCGGATCCAACTCCAGACACATGATGCACGCGACGGCCGGCGCCGCTGGGAAGGCGAGCTGCTCGGTCCCGTGGATGGGCGCGCGGGCGTGCGTACCGACGAAGGTGAAGAGCAGTGGTTCGAGTGGGCCGAGGTGCGGGTGGCCCGCTTGGTGGTCGATCCGTGGGCGGGGCTGCGCCAACCCAAGGCGCGCCCGCCTGGGAAGACCTCGCGGGGAGGGGCACGATGAACAACGAGATCCTGGACGCGCTGAGCCAGATCACCCGAGAGAAGAGCGTGGACCGGCAGATGCTGGTCGAAACGCTCGAGGCAGGGCTGGCGAGCGCGGTGCGCAAGAAGCACGGCGCCACCGCTGACGTCGAGGTGCATTTCAACGACAAGACCGGCGCGCTCGAATGCGCGCTGCGCTTCGCCGTGGTCGAGAGCGTTGAGGATCCCGCGTTCCAATGGACCGTGGAAAAAGCGCGCGCGCACAAGCCGGATTCCCAGGTGGGCGACGTGGTGCGCATTCCGCTCGGCATCGCCGAGTTCGGCCGAAACGCCATCCAGACCGCCAAGCAGGTGCTCATCCAGCGCGTGCGGGAGGCCGAGCGCGACAAGGTGTTCAAGGAGTATTCGGACAAGACCGGCACGCTGGTGCGTGGCGTGGTGCAGCAGGTGGATCGCGGCAACGTCATCGTGAAGCTCGACTTCTCGGAGGGTCTGCTGCCCGCTCGCGAGCAGATCCCGCGCAGCTATCACCGGCAGAACGACTACGTGCGCGCCGTGGTGCTGAACGTGGACCGTTCCGCCAAGGGCCCGCAGGTCATCCTGTCGCGCACGCATCCGGACTTCCTGCGCCGACTGTTCGAGAGCGAGGTGCCGGAGATCGCCGATGCGATCGTCGAGGTGAAGGCCGTGGCCCGCGAGGCCGGCGCGCGTTCGAAGATCTCGGTATTCTCCACGGATCCGCGCGTGGACGCGGTGGGCTCGTGCGTGGGGCTCAAGGGCTCGCGCGTGCAGAGCATCGTGCGGGAGCTGGGTGGTGAGCGCATCGACATCGTGCCGTGGTCGGCCGACCCGGCGGTGTTCGTGTCGCGCGCGCTCGCCCCGGCTCGCGTGGGCGACGTGCGGGTGAACGAGGCGGACAAGCGCATGCTCGTGGTGGTGGCGGACGACCAGCTGTCGCTGGCCATCGGCAAGGGCGGCCAGAACGCGCGGCTCGCCGCGCGACTCACGGGCTGGAAGATCGACCTGGTCTCCAAATCGGACGAGAAGAAGCGTCACGACCTCGAGCGCGCGAGTCGCGTCGAGGTCGAGGCGCTGGGTCTGGGCGAAGCGACCACGGAGAAGCTCATCAGCGCCGGGATCGAGACGGTGCAGGAGCTGGTGGCCACGCCGCTCGAGAAACTGGTGGAGATCCCCGGCATCGGCGAGAAGACAGCGGAGAAGGTGATGCTCACGGCGCAGGAATACGTTGTGGCGCACCCCGCCCAACCGCTCGTCGAGGCAAGCGAGCTGGAGTTCACGCCCGAGATGGGATCCGAGGACGGCCTGGAGGCCGACGCTGCGGCGTCGGCCGACGCCGCGGAAGGAGAGCCGCATGCCAAATAGTCCCGCAGCCAAGAAGCTGCGCATCTACGAGGTCGCCAAGGACCTCGGCATGTCGAGTGAGGTGATCCAGCAGATCGCCAAGAAGCTCGGGGTCGAGGTGAAGAACCACATGAGCACGCTGGCTCCCGACATCGTCGTGATGGTGCGTGCGGAGCTCGGCAAGGAGAAGGCGGCCGCCCGCGAAGAGGTGGTGCGTCAGCAGGAGCACGAGGCGCAGCGCGCACGCGAGGAGCGCCAGCGCGCCCAGGCCGCGCAACGGGCTGCCCATCAGGCCGCGCAGCAGGCTGCGACTCGCGCCGCCGCGGCTCCGCCCGCGACTGCCCCGGCCGGGCCCCAGGCTTCTGCGCCGCCGGCCAGGGGCCCGGCGCCCGCGCGCCCTGCCAGCAGTGGGGCTCCGCGGTCCTACCCGCCCTCGCCTCCGCGCCCCGGCAGCTCCTCGGGCCCGCGTCCAGGCGGCCCCTCGGGGCCCTCGCGTCATCCCGGCACGAGCGGTCCGCGGCCCGGCGGCGGTGGTCCGCGCCCCGGCGGCGCGCCCGGAAGCCGACCGCAGGGTGGTGGATTCGGTGGCACTCCTCGTCCGGGTGGCTTCAGCTCGCCGGGCGGCACCAGTAGCGGTCGTCCCACGCACGGCGGCTTCGGCGCGCCGGGGGGCGGGCCGCGCCCGAGCTTCGGTGGGCCGGGCGGACCGGGCCGCGGCCGACGCGACCGCAAGAAGAAGAAGCAGGTCGACGAGAAGCTCGCGGCCGAGAGCGTTCGCAAGACGCTCGCCAGCCTCGACACCACGCAGGGTCGGCGTAAGCACCGCCGCCGCGAGGACGGCACCGAGATGCCGCTCGAGGAGGCGAAACTGCTGAAGGCGCCGGAGTTCATCACGGTCTCCGAGTTGGCGAACATGATGCAGGTGCGACCGCAGGAAGTGATCACCGCCTGCATGCGCATGGGCCTCATGGCCACGATCAACAAGCGCCTCGACAAGGATTCCATCGCCGCGGTCGCGGACGAATTCGGCTTCGAGGTGGAGTTCGTCGCCGAGTTCGAGGAGGAGGTCGCGGAGACCGCCGAGGTGGTGCCGGCGGAGAAGCTGCGCCCGCGCGCCGCCGTGGTGACCGTCATGGGCCACGTGGACCACGGCAAAACCTCGCTGCTCGACTACGTGCGTCGGACGAACGTGGTGGCCGGCGAGTCCGGTGGCATCACGCAGCACATCGGCGCGTACGAGGTGACGCTTGCGACGGGTCAGAACATCACGTTCCTCGACACGCCGGGCCACGAGGCGTTCACCGCCATGCGTGCCCGCGGCGCCCAGGTCACCGACCTGGTCGTGCTGGTGGTCGCGGCCGACGACCGCGTCATGCCCCAGACCATCGAGGCCATCGACCACGCCAAGGCCGCGAACGTGCCGATCGTGGTGGCCATCAACAAGGTGGACCTGCCTACGGCCGATCCCAGCCGCATCCGCACGGAACTTGCGGGCCACGGCGTCGTGGTCGAGCAGTTTGGCGGCAAGTACGTGAACGTGGAGATCTCGGCCAAGAAGGGCACCAACATCGAGAAGCTGCTCGAGATGATCGTGCTCACGTCCGAGCTGCTCGAGCTGAAGGCCGATCCCGACCGTCGCGCCAAGGGTGTCGTGCTCGAGGCACGCGTTGAACAGGGCCGTGGCGTGGTGGCCTCTGTGCTGGTGCAGAGCGGCACGTTGCGCGTGGGCGACCCGTTCGTGGCCGGCCAGGTGTATGGCCGCGTGCGCGCCATGTACGACGAGCGCCGCCGGAACGTGAAGGAAGCGCCACCGTCCACTCCGGTCGAAGTGGTGGGTTGGAGCGGTACGCCGTCGGCGGGCGACCTGTTCGTGTCGCCCGAGGACGAGCGCGAGGCGCGCGAGGTCGCGTCCAAGCGAGCCGCGCTGCACCGCGAGCACGAGTTCCGCTCCACCAAGGCGATCTCACTGACCACGTTCCACGACAGCCTCGGCAAGGGCGGCCCGAACGAGTTGAAGATGCTGATCAAGGGCGACGTGGACGGCTCGGTCGAGGCCCTGAGCGAGTCGCTCCAGAAGCTGTCCACCGCCGAGGTTGCGGTGCGCGTGATCCGCTCGGCCGTGGGGCAGATCACGGAGTCGGACGTGCTGCTGGCGGCCGCCTCGGACGCGATCATCGTGGGTTTCCATGTGCGTCCCGACGTGCGCGCCCGCGAACTGGCGGAGCGCGAGAAGGTCGAGCTCCGGCTCTACGACATCATCTACAAGGCGCAGGAGGACGTGAAGCTCGCCCTCGAGGGCATGCTCAAGCCCGAGCTCAAGGAAGTCGTGCTCGGGACGGCCGAGGTGCGCCAGGTCTTCAAGCTTTCGAAGGGCGTGGTCGTGGCCGGCTGCATGGTGTCCACGGGCAAGATCACGCGAGGCGAGAAGATCCGCCTGGTGCGCGGCGACGAGACGCTGTGGACGGGCAGGGTCGAGGCGCTCAAGCGGTTCAAGGACGACGTGAGGGAAGTCGAGAAGGGCTTCGAATGCGGGATCACGCTGGATGGCTACAGTGAGCTGGTCCAGGGCGATCGGTTGGAGTCGTTCAAGATCGAGGAACTCGCGCGGACGTTGTAGAACCTTGCTGAAATTGGGTGGTCGGTCGAGGGCGGACGGCATCTCGCTCGGCCGGACGCTCGCCTCGGGCTTCCTGCCCGAGGCTCGCTAGCGTTCGGCTTGCTTTGCCATCCCTGGCTCTCGCAAGCCTC
>JANNKI010000080.1:0-5116 GCA_031396225.1 bacterium
GGTGTTCTGCTGCGCGGTCGCGGCCGCGTCCCCGACCGCCGCCCAGCCCAGCGGGCTGCTGTTGCGATGGTCGAACTGCGCGGCGGACGGCGGCATCGTGAACCGGGTTTTCGCCTGCAACACGAACGCCGGCAACGAACGCATTGTCTGCAGCTATCAGACCGACGCCCCGATCGTGGATGCGAGCGGCGCGGAGATCACCGTGGACCTGCGCGCCGACGCCGCCGCGCTCCCGATCTGGTGGCAGTTCAAGCAGTCCGGCACGTGTCGCTTGAACTCGCTCTCCATGAACCTTGCCGCCGACCCCTTGTGGGTGAACTGCGCGGACCAGTGGAACGGGCAGGCCTCGGGAGGGATCGGGGCGTACAACATCGGGCTGCTCGCTGCGAACATGTCGCGTATCCGGGCCGCGGCGGCCGTGCCTCAGAGTGCGCTGTTCACCGTGTTGCCGGGCACCGAGTACTTCGTGGTGAACTTCATCGTCAACCACACGAAGACCGTGGGTACCGGATCGTGCGCCGGATGCACGACGCCGATGTGCATCCTGTTCGCGGGACTGCTCATCACCACGCCGGTGGCGGCGAACGACCGGCTGTTCAATACGCCGCTCGACGGCAACCACGATCACTGGGTGGGCTGGCAGGGAGGGGTGGCGCAGAGCCCACGCCTCGCTTGCGACTCGAACGGCTGCAACTACGAGTTCGGCTGTTCGGTGAGCCCGGTGCCGACTCGCCACTCGACCTGGGGAGCGGTGAAGTCGCTATTTCGCTAGTGCGGGCCGGAGGCCCGCACGCTACAATACTCGCGCCCTGGCGGATCCGCGCGAACCCACGGGAGGCCGTCGTGATCCACCGCATCCTGCCGCTGCTCGCCTGCCTGTTGTGCGCCGGCGGCCCGGCACTCGCCGCTGATTGCACACGCACCTCGGTCGGGCTCGTCCCACTCACCGACCTGGGAGCGGGGCTCTATCAAGGTGTACCGGGCGGGCTCTACCCCGGAGGCGCCAACCGCCGCCCCGCCGCGCACGACGCGGCTGGCCGCGCACTCGCCCAGGGCCTCGTGCCACTCGACACGCTCGGCCAACCCGATCTCGTGAATGGCCGCGTCGTGCTGATATCCATTGGCATGAGCAACGCCACGCAGGAGTTCCGCCGCTTCGTCCAGAAGAGCGACGCCGATCCACTGCGGCTACCGACAACGCGCGCGATCGACTGCGCCCTGGGCGGGCAGGCCGCGAACGTGATCGACGACCCGAGCGTGCCCTACTGGGACTCCGTCGCCACGCGACTGCGCGGACGCGGCTCCTCGCCGCTTCAAGCTCAGGTGGCGTGGATCAAGGAGGCCGACGCGGGCCCGAGCGGATCGTTCGCCGCGTCCTCCGAGACGCTCGCGGTGCACCTGGCGCGCGTCGTCGCGATCCTCAAGAGCAAGTTCCCCAACGTGAAGTTGGCGTATTTCACCAGTCGGATCTACGCCGGGTATGCGACCACCTCGCTCAATCCCGAGCCCTATGCCTACGAATCCGCGTTCGCCGTGCGACGCGTGATCGAGCGCCAGCTCTCGGGCGACCCGATGCTCAACTTCGACGCGAACGCGGGGCCGGTGACCGCTCCCTGGCTCGCGTGGGGGCCGTATCTCTGGGCGGACGGGCTCACGCCGCGCTCCGACGGACTCACGTGGGCATGCAACGAGTACGCCGCCGACGGCACGCACCCCGCCGTTGCCGCGCAGAACAAAGTGGCCGATAGCTTGCTCGCGTTCTTCCGCTGGGACGAGACGACCGCGCCCTGGTACCGCGTGCCGGGCGAGTTGGCGGTGGGCCCGGGCAGCCCGGGTACGACCGTGGCACTGGCGGCCGTGCCCAACCCGAGCCGTGCGGGCACCGTGTTCACGCTGCGCGTCGCGGCGGGCGTCCCGTGGCGGCTCGACGTGCTGGACGCTGCTGGCCGGCGAGTGCATGAGGTGGCCGGAATAGGAACCGGCGCCGCGCAACAGCTCGCCTGGGACGGTCGCCCTGCCGCGGGTGGCCCCGCGGTCCCGGCAAGCTATTGGGTCCAGTTGAGTGCCGGCGGTGAGCGCACCGCGCGACGCCTCGTGCGGCTCGCGCCGGGGCAGTGACCTTCGGCGTCGGATGTGAAATTCGCCATACGGCCGCGGTGGTCCCAGCGGTATGCTCGTCGCGTACCGCTTGCCCGCGCCCGCGATGGCAACGCGGCGAATGCGTTCCCGGAGGTCGCCGATGAAGGCATCCCTGCGCTGCACCGTCGCGCTCGCACTCCTCTTGGCGGCTGGTGCCGCCCACGCGGCTGCGAACCCATTCGGCCTGAACCTGGCGTGGACCGACTGCTATGGCGACGGCGGGACTTCCAACAGACTTTTCGCGTGCAACACCAACGTCGGTAGCGAGCGGATCAACCTGTCGTTCAAGCTGGACCAGCCCCTGACGAACGTGACCGGCACGGAGATGCATCTCCAGATCGCGTCCGAAAGCCCGACGCTGCCGCTGTGGTGGTCGCTCATGAACGCCGGGACCTGCCGGCCCACGTCGTTGGCGTTCGTGACCCAGGCCAACCCGGATTGGACCCAATGCCAGGACTGGGGCGCCGGCACATTCGGCGCGGCCGGGATCGGGAACTACGTCATCGGCGCGGCCGGCCCGAACACGGTGACCAGCGCCGCGGTCTCTGCGGTGCCGCAGGGCCTGGGAATCGTGCTGGATCCCGGCGTGGAGTACTTCACCGGGGCATACAGCATCAATCACGCGAAGACGGTGGGCGCCGGCGCATGTGGCGGATGTCTCGTCCCCGTGTGCATCTTGTTCTCGAAGCTCAAGATCTATACCGAGAATCCGGCGGGGGTCCGCTGGATCACGACCTCGGCGAACACGCCGAGAAGCCAGGCTGTCTCGTGGCAGAGCGCGCAGTTCGTGAATCTCGTGCACAACTGCGACGCGTCCGGCTTCTGCATCACGTCGTTCGCATGTGGTACGCCGCCGGTGTCGGCGCAGCCAAACACTTGGAGTGCGGTCAAATCGCTGTATCGCTGATCACATCGGAAGCAACCCACACCATGCGCGGTCGCGTTGCCCTCCTCGTCTGCTTGTTTCTCGGGCTGCCCGCAGCCGGCTTCGCCGCGACCAGCCCGCCCGGTGTGAACCTGCGCTGGGATCGCTGCTACGGCGACGGCGGCGCGTGGAACAAGAACTTCGCGTGCAACACCAATGTGGGCACCGAGGAGCTCGTCGGCTCGCTCGAGCTGGCACAGACCCTGGACCGGGTCGTCACGGCGGAGATCACGCTCGACCTGCGCGCGGAGTCCGCCACTCTGCCCGCGTGGTGGGACATGAAGAACTTCGGCAGCTGTCGGCCGAGCGCGCTTGACTTCAGCACCGTTCCCTCGTTGGCCAGCTCGACGTGCGTGGAGTGGGCAAGTGCGCCGACGGGTGGAGGGATCGCCGCGTACAGCATCGGCACGCAGGGCCCCGCGCACGTGAGATTGAGCGCCGCGGTCGCGATTCACCGCGAACGCGCCACGACCCTGTTCGAAGCGCAGGAGTATTTCCTCTTCCGCCTTACGATCTCGCACGTGAGGACCGTGGGGACGGGGGCGTGCGGGGGCTGCGCCGTGCCGGTGTGCATGTTCCTGTCGCGCGTCTCTCTGTTCCAGGCGAACAGCACTGCGGCCACGATCAACCTGGAGCAGGGCGCCAACTACCTCGGCAGCCAGTACGTGACGTGGCAGAACGGCTATCCCATCGACGTGCATCGGCTGTGCGACGCCCCGGCGAGCACCTGCGAGCGGCACTACACGGCGTTCGGCTGCGTGCTGGCGACGCCGACACGGTCGCGCGTCTCGACGTGGGGGCAGGTGAAGGCGCTGTACCGTTGAGCGGCGGCCGCTCGCGACTATCCCGCCTTGCTCGCCTCGCCCGGCTTCACGGTGCCGGCCAGCAGGTCGGCGTGGTAACTGGAGCGCACCAGCGGGCCGCTCGCCACGCTCTCGAAGCCCAGTGACAGCGCCTCGTCGCGCCAGCGCGCGAACCGGTCCGGGTGAACGTATTCCACCACGGGCAGGTGCATCTTCGAGGGCCGCAGGTACTGGCCGATGGTGAGCAGGTCGCAACCGTGCGCGCGCAGGTCCGTGAACGTGCGGCTCATCTCGTCGTCGCGCTCGCCCAAGCCCACCATGACGCCGCTTTTCGCCTTGATGCTGGTGGCGGAGGCCTTCACGCGTCGCAGCAACTCGAGCGAGCGGTCGTAGCGCGCGCTCGGCCGCACGTCCGGATGCAGCCGCTCCACGGTCTCGATGTTGTGGTTGATCACCTCCGGACGCGCGTCGATCACGCGCTGGAGGTCGTCCATGCTGCCGCGGAAGTCGGGGATCAGCACCTCGATCACCGTGCCCGAACGCTTGCGGATCTCCTGGATGACCTGGGCGAACACGGTGCTGCCGCCGTCTCTCAGGTCGTCGCGCGCCACGGACGTGATGACGGTGTGGCGCAGGTTCATGGCGGCCACGGCTTCGCCCACGCGGCGCGGCTCGTCCCAGTCCACGTGGCCGTTGGGCCGGCCCGGCGCCACGGCGCAGAAGCCGCAGCGCCGCGTGCACAGCTCGCCCAGGATCATGATGGTCGCGGTGCCGCGCGCCCAGCAGTGGCCGAGGTTCGGGCAGCGGGCCTCCTCGCACACCGTGACCAGCTTGTTCTCGCGCAGGAGCGCCTTGGTCTCGGCGTACTCGCCGCTACCCGGCAGCTGGATCTTGAGCCACGGCGGCAGCCGCTTGAACTCGCCGGGCGCGACGCTGCCGATGCTCCCCGCGCCCGACGCACAACCCTTCGTGCGCGGTACCATCGGCACGCGTTCGGGCACGGCGGGTCGCGGCGCGCCGTAGACGCCGACGCTCGGCGGGGTGCCCGCCGGGGCGGGCCCGCCCGGCTCCCCGATGCTCACCAGTTCGTCGTGGTCGCCCATGTTCAATCCCGGGCCAGCGCCGCGGTCTCGGCCGCCGACGCTCCGGCGCGCAGCGCCAGCATGCGGTCCAGCGCCAGGCGTGCGTCGCGCTTCACGTCTGGGGCCACGCGCACCGGGTTCACCACGTGCCCCTGGGCCAGGTTCTC
>JANNKI010000105.1:0-11455 GCA_031396225.1 bacterium
ATTGAGTTCGCGCGCGGCTCAGCGCGACGACAAGGTTTCCCAACGCTCCATTGCGGCGAGCAGTTGCGCGTCGAGTTGCGCATAGCGCGCATGCAACTCGGTCGCCCGCTGCGCGTCCTTGGCGTAGAGCGCGGGGTCGGCGAGGGCTTCAAGCCGCGCGAAAGCTACGCGCCGCGTGGCCGTGCGACGAGTGCACCGCGCGAGGGGTACAAGCCGCGCGAAGGCTACGTGCCGCGCGGCCGCACGACGGGTGCGCCGCGCGAAGGCTACAAGCCACGCGAGCGCTACAAGCCGCGCGAGGGCGACGCGCCGCGTGGCCGAGCGACCAGTGCTCCACGCGAGGGGTGCAAGCCGCGCGAGAGCTTCGCGCCGCGCCCGGCAGACAAGCGGCCCTTCGTGCGCCGCGAGCAGGGCAGCGTGCCGCCGCGCGAGGGCTTCCGCCCGCGCCCGGAGGGGCCGCGCCAGGGTCTCGACCGCCCGCGCCCCGCGGGGCCGCGCCCGAGTTCCGACCGCCCGCGACCGGCGACGGGCTCCGCTCGGCCGAGTTTCGATCGCCCGCGGTTCGAGCGTCCGCGTGACGACCGCCCTCGCACCGAGCGTCCGCGCACGGAGCGGCCGGCGCCCCACGACGATGGCGGCGACCAGACCGGAGCGGTGAACCGCTCGCGTCCGGTCTATCCGCAGGCACAGGCCGTGCGTTGGCGGCGGGATGGCAAGCCGTCGCAGCGTCCCGCGGCATGGGGCGCGCCTCACGCCGAGGAGCGTCCGGGCTCTCGCAATGGCGGGCCGGGCACACGGCCGGGCCGGCCCGGCGCCCCGCCACGCGGGGACGCGCGCGAGGAGCGTCGCTCGCCCGCGCCCTACGGAGCCGACGGGCCGTCGCTGCCGGCGGACCCGCGCGAAGCGGCGCTGCGCATCCTGCACGCCGTGGACACGCGCAGCGCGTTCAGCGACCGACTGCTGGACGGCGCACACGCGCGCGCCGGCGCGGACCCGCGTGACCGCGCGCTGCTCCACGAACTCGTGAAGGGCTCGCTTCGCTGGCGCGGACGGCTCGACACGGCGCTCGATGCACGCGTGCACGTGGGTCTCGCGAACACGCAGCCGTGGATCCGCAACATCCTCCGCCTCGGCGCCTACCAGATCCTGTTCCTCGATCGCGTGCCGATGCACGCGGCCGTGGACGAATCGGTGAAGCTGGCGCACAAGTACGCGCACCCGGGTGCGGCCGGGCTCGTGAACAGCGTGCTCCGCCGCCTGGCCGAGGAGCGCGCAACGCTGGTGTGGCCCGAGGGCGACGATGCCGTGTCGCTCGCGGCGTGGGGCTCGCACCCGCTGTGGATCGTGGAGCGCTGGCTCGAGCGTTTCGGCCCCGCCGAGACGCGCGCGCTGCTCACCGCCGACAACCGCACGGTGCCGACCGGGCTCCGTGCCAACACGCTCAAGAACACGCGCGAGCAGTTGATGGACATGCTCGCTCGCGAGGGAGTGGAGTCGCGTGTCGCCGAGCTGTCGCCCGACCTCGTGTGGGTGGAGGGGCATCACTCGCCCGGCGCGTTGCACTGTTTCCGCGAGGGCCTGTGCACCGCCCAGGACGAGAGCGAGTCGTTGGTGGCTCGCGTCGTGGCGCCCCGGCCGCACGAGCGCGTGCTCGATCTGTGCGCCGCGCCGGGCGGCAAGAGCTCGCACCTGGCCGAGCTCATGGGTGACGAGGGCGAAGTGTGGGCCATGGAACGCGACGTGCATCGCGTGGAGACGCTCAAGGCCACGCTCGAGCGACTCGGGACACACTCCGTGCACGTGGTGCACGGTGACGGGCGCACGTACGAGTTCCCGATGCCGTTCGACCGCGTGCTGGTGGACGCGCCGTGTAGCGGCATGGGCGTGCTGGCGCGACGCGCCGACGCGCGCTGGCGGAAGGGCCCGGAAGTGCTGGCCGAGATGCCGCCGGTGCAGCTGGAGCTGTTGACCTCGGCCGCGCGGCACCTGTCGCCGGGTGGCTCGCTCGTCTACAGCGTGTGTTCGTTCGAGCCCGAGGAGACCGACCACGTGGTGGCGCGCTTCCTCGCCGCGCACCCGGGCTGGGTGATCGAGAGCGTGGCGGGCTCGGTCTCCGACGCGGTGGTGACCCCCGAAGGCACCATGCTGGTGTTGCCGCATCGGCACGGTTGTGACGGCGCGTTCGCCGTGAGGTTGCGCAAGCCTTGAGCGACTCGAGCGAGCTCGGAACTCCCGAAGCGCCCGCGGGCAAGCCGCCTCGTGCGCCGGCGAAGCCGTGGCGCGACGTGGTGTTCACCGCGTTCGTGGCGGTCTCGGCGTTCGTGGTGGGCCTGCTGGTGTTCAACGGCGTGCTCATGCCGCGCCTGATCCATCGCGAGGGCGAGGTGCGCGTGCCCGACCTGGCCAACCTCACCGTGGAGCAGGCGCAGAAGGCACTCGAGCCGACCGGGTTGCCGCTGTCGCGGGCGGGGGAGCGCTTCGACATCGGCGTGCCGCGGGGACGCATCGTTCAGCAGGATCCGCCCGAGGGCACGCCCGTGCGGGGCCGGCGTCGCGTGAGCGTCACCGTGAGCCTCGGCGAGGAATTCAGCTCGGTTCCGGCGCTGTTCGGCGAGACGCGGCGCGGCGCCGAGTTGTTGCTGGAACAGTCCGGGCTCCGGGTGGGTGGCCTCACGCGCGCTCCGAGCGACGCGGTGGGCGCGGGGCTCGTGGTGGCCACGGACCCACCAGCCGAGAGCGTGTTGCCACGCGGCACGCCTGTGGCGCTGTTGTTGTCGTCCGGGCTCGGCCAGGAGGTGCTCGTGATGCCCGACCTGGTCGGGCGCGAGATCGGCCGTGCGCGCAAGCAACTCGAGGCGCAGGGATTCAAGGTGCTGTCGCCGCCGTCGGGCCCCAGCGGCGGGCCCATCGTGGCGCAGGACCCGGCCGCGGGTTCGCGCCTCACGCGCGACATGAGCATCACGCTCCAGGCCGCGGGGCGCGTGGTGCGCTAGTGTGGTGAGTGTCGGATGCCTCCGGCATCCCCATTCGCCGACTTGGTCGAGCTCCGGGAGAACCGATGACCGCACGGGCACCCATCGTCGCACCCAGCATGCTGTCCGCCGACTTCTCGAGACTGGAGGAGGAGCTGGCGATCGTTGACCCGGCGCTCGACTGGCTCCACTGCGACGTCATGGACAACCACTTCGTGCCGAACCTCACGTTCGGCCCGCTGTTGGTGGCCGCCGCGCGCAAGCTGACGAAGGCCTGCGTGGACGTGCACCTCATGATGGAGCGGCCCTGGCTCACGGTGGACGCGTTCCGCGAGGCGGGAGCCGACGTCATCACGGTGCACCTCGAGGCCTGCCGCGAGACACGCGAGGTGCTGCGGCAGATTCGCGCCACCGGGGCGAAAGCGGGACTGGCCGTGAAACCCGGCACGCCCCATGCCGCGGCCGCGCCCTACCTGCCGGACCTGGACCTGTTCCTGGTCATGACCGTTGAGCCCGGCTTCGGCGGGCAGGCGTTCATGCCCGAGATGCTGGAAAAGGTCTCGGCAGCTCGTGACGAGCGTGCGCGGAAGAAACTCGACTTCGTCATCGAGGTGGATGGTGGCATCGGCGAGGAGACCGGGCGCATCGCTCGCGCCGCGGGCGCAGACGTGTTCGTGGCGGGGCATGCCGTGTTCCGCGCACCGGACCCGCGCGCGGCGCTGTCCGCCCTGCGCGCTGCGATCGCGGGATAGCCTCACCGGGAATTCGCAGCTTGTGCCGGGTTTCCTGACGCGGGAAACTCGTGACTCGAACTCGGGCCCGGCCTCCCAGAGCCGACCAGCGTCACGGGTCGAGTTGCTGCTCGGGAGCCCGCGGGCGTCCCACACACCTTCGTCGCAGCCAGCCAGGAGGTCATCATGCCGCGTTCGCCACGAACCCTCACGCTCGCGCTCCTGCTCGCCTCGTCCGCACTCCCCGCCACGGACGCCGGCGCCACGTTCCCGCCTTTCCCCTTCCCGAACTCCACCGTGCCGCCCTGCATCACGCTCGTCGGATCGGATGGCGTGACGGCGAGCGCGACGGGCGCATTCGTGGTGATCATTCGCGACCTGGCGAACAATCCCGTGCCCGGTGTGCGAGTGTCGGTGGACCTCTCGAGTGCGACCGACCTGCACTTCTGCGCCGATCAACTGGATCCGGGGCTGATCCCCGACTGTCCAACGAACACCGTGAGCGCGTTGACGGACGCGACCGGGACCGCGCGATTCACGCTGCTGGGGGGCGGCAACGGTTCCGTCGGCACCGGCTCGCTCGGGAACGCAGGGAGAATCTACGCGGATGGTTTCCTGATCGGCTCCCCGACCGTGTCCGCTTACGACCTCGATGGCAGCGCCGGCGTGGGAGCGAACGACCTGTCGCTCTGGCTCTCGGACTTCGGGACAGGCGAGCCCTATGGTCGCTCGGACTACGACTGCGGTGGCGGCCTCGGCGGGAACGACCTGTCGTTCTGGCTCTCGGCATATGGCAGGGGCGCGCAGAGCCTGTCGTGCGGAGCGAACTGTCCATAGGCCGGACCAGCCGCAGTGCCGCGGATGGTGCCTTCCGGGTACGTGATCGACTGCGCGACGCACGCCTGTCCAGCCGCGTCTCGGGTGTGGTATTTTCCCCGATTCTCACCCACCCTTGGGGTTCCCTTTGTTCGAATCGCTGTCTGACCGGCTGCAGGGCATCTTCCGCACGTTGAGCGGGCAGGGCCGCCTTTCGCCGGACAACGTCCGAGACAGCCTGCGCGACGTGCGCCGGGCGCTGCTCGAGGCGGACGTGCCCGTGGCCGTGGCCAGGGACTTCGTCGCCCGCGTGGAAGCGCGCGCCGTGGGCGAGGACGTCCTCAAGAGCCTCACGCCCGCGCAACAGGTCATCGGCGTGGTGCGCGACGAACTGGTGCGCATGCTCGGCGAAACGCGGGTGACGCTCGCGGGCTCGCCCCATCTGCCCACGGTGGTCATGCTCGCCGGGCTCCAGGGGTCGGGCAAGACCACGTTCGCGGGCAAGCTGGCGGTGTGGTTGAAGGCGCGCTCCAAGCGCACGCTGCTCGTGAGCGCCGACGTGTACCGCCCCGCCGCCATCGACCAGCTGGAACGCGTGGCGCAGACCGCGGGCGCGGGCTTCTGGCGGGCGCCTGACGGCGCCCTTCCGCGCGACATCGCCGCAGGCGCGTTGCAACATGCGCGCGTGCGCGGATTCGACTTCCTGGTGCTCGACACCGCGGGCCGACTTCAGATCGACGACCCGATGATGGCCGAACTGGAGGAGCTCAAGCGCACCGTGCGTGCACACCAGGTGCTGCTGGTGGTGGACGGCATGATCGGGCAGGAGTCCGTGCGCGTGGGGCAGACGTTCGCCGAGCGCATCGGTGTGGACGGCGTGGTGCTGTCCAAGATGGACGGCGACGCACGCGGTGGCGCGGCGCTGTCGCTGCGCAAGGTCACGGGCAAGCCCATCCTGTTCCTGGGCGTGGGCGAGAAGCTTGACGGCCTCGAGGTGTTCAACGCCGAGCGACTGGCCGGCCGCATCCTCGGCATGGGCGACGTGGTCGGCCTGGTGGAGAAGGCGCAACAGGCGGTGTCGGCCGCCGACGCTGAGAAACTGGCCGCGCGCATGCGCAAGTCGGAGTTCACGCTCGAGGACTTCCTCGAGCAGATGCGCAGCGTGCGCAAGATGGGCCCGCTCGAGGACATCATGAAGATGCTCCCCGGCATGTCGAAGGGGGCCATGGAGCAGTTGGCCCCCCAGCAGGACAAGGTCAGGCGCTACGAGGCGATCCTGCTCTCCATGACGCTCAAGGAGCGGCGCATCCCGCGCATCCTCGACGGCAGTCGCCGGCGGCGGATCGCCGCGGGAAGCGGCACGTCGGTGCCCGAGGTGAACCGCCTGCTCAAGGATTTCGAGCAGGCGAAAGTGATGATGAAGGCGCTCAAGCAGGGCCCGCGCGGCCTTGCGGCCCTACGCGGCCGGATGCGCTAGGATACCCTCGAACCCCGGGCCGCCCCGTGCGGCCCATGAACCCACAAGGAGAATCCTCAGCATGGCGGTCGTCATTCGCATGATGCGGGCCGGCGCGAAGAAGCGGCCCTTCTACCGGATCGTGGTGGCCGATTCGCGCCGTCAGCGCGACGGGCGCTTCGTCGAGATCCTGGGTTACTACGACCCGATGGCGAAGCCGTTCGTCGTGAAGATGGACGAGACGAAGGTGAAGGGCTGGATCGCGCAGGGTGCGCAGCCGTCCACGCAGGCGGCGTCGCTGTTCCGCAAGGCGGGCATCATCGCGGCGCGTCCGAGCAAGTCCACCAAGAAGGCCGTCGCGCCCGGCGCCAAGAAGAAAGTCGTGAAGCGTTCGCGGCCGAACAAGGTGACCGAGCGCAAGGTGCGGGCCAAGGCCACGCGCGCGAAGAAGAAGGCCAAGACGGCCGCCGCCGCGAAGGCCTGAACGCACAGCGGCCCGCTCGCGCCGCCGCCACGCTTCCCTGAAGGGGCGCGCGGCGGCGACGCGCGGCGGGCCGAGCCGCATCCGGAGGGGGACTCATGGCGGACTTGCGCGAGGTGCTCGAGAACAACCGGCGATGGGCCGATGCGATGCGCGCCCAGGATCCCGCATTCTTCGAACGCCTGGCGGCCATCCAGACGCCGCGGATCCTGTGGATCGGTTGCTCCGACAGCCGTGTGCCCGCGAACCAGATCACCGGGCACCAGCCGGGCGAGATCTTCGTGCACCGAAACGTGGCGAACGTGGTGGTGCACACCGACCTCAATTGTCTCTCGGCGCTCCAGTTCGGCGTGGACGTGTTGAAATGTCGCCATATCATCGTGTGCGGGCACTACGGTTGCACGGGTGTGAAGGCCGCGCTCGACGGCCAGCAGTTGGGGCTCGTGGACAACTGGCTGCGCCACGTCACCGACGTGCGGGACGCGCATGCGGCCGCGCTGGCCGAAGCGCGCGGCGAGCAGGCGCGCTGGGACCGACTGTGCGAACTGAATGTGGTGGAGCAGGTGCTGCACGTGGCGCAGACCACGGTGATGCGCGATGCGTGGGCGCGCGACCAGGACGTGACGGTGCACGGCTGGATCTACGCGCTGCGTGACGGCCGACTGCGCGATCTGGGTGTGAGCGCGGCATCGGTCGAGGAGGGCGAGCGACGCCACGAGGCCGCCGTGCGCCCGGGAGCGGTCCGCCCGTGACGGCGCGCGGCTGGTTCGGCGCGGCGCTGGTGCTGGTCGCGCTCGTGCTCGGAGCGTGCAGCGGGCCGCCGCCGGCGGAGCCCGACACGGTGGAGAGTGTGCGGTTGCGGGTGCAGGCGCTCATCGACTCCGGGAGTGCTTCCTACCGCGCGGGCGACTTCACGGCGGCGGCCAAGCGCTACGCTGCTGCGGCCGTGGTGAACCCAGAGGACCCGGCCGCGTTTTACGGCCTTGGCATGGCGCTCTCCAAGCTGGGCCGCGACGACGAGGCGCGCGTGGCCTACGCGCGTTCGCGCGAGCTGTCGCGCGGCGAACTCGACGACGAGAGCATGCCCCGCGAGGTGCGCTACCGGCGAACGCGGCACCCGTAGGAGTCTCGCCGCCTCCGGCCGCCGGGGGCCCGCGGCGGGCCCGCCGCCTTGCGCCGACGACATGATTCGCGTTTCATGTCGCCCGAATCCGAACGCGCCGCCTCGGCCCGACCCCCTCGCCCGGAATCCCATGCACGATCTCAAGTTCCTCCGCCAGCACCGCGACAAGGTCGAGGCCGGCGTCGCGTTGAAGGGCGTGCGGCTGGACCTGTCGCGCTTCTACCAGATCGAGGAACGCCGGCTCGCGCTGTTGCACGAGTCCGAGCAGCTCAAGGCCAGGCGCAACGCGGCCAGCGAGGACATCGCCCAGCTCAAGAAGTCGGGCCAGGACGCCACGGGCCCGATCGCGGCGATGCGCGGGCTGGGCGACCGGGTGAAGGACCTGGACCAGGAACTGCGCCAGCTCGAGGAGGAGTCGCTGAACCTCGCGGCGTGGATCCCCAACCTGCCGCATCCCTCGGTGCCACCGGGCTCGGACGCCACCCAGAACCAGGTGCTTCGCACGTGGGGCACGGCGCGCAAGTTCGACTTCGAGCCCAAGGCGCACTGGGACCTGGCCACGAACCTGGGGCTGCTCGACTTCGATCGCGCCGCCAAGATCTCGGGCTCGGGCTTCCTGCTGTTCACCGGCATGGGGGCGCGGCTCGAACGCGCGCTCATCAACTTCATGCTCGACTTCCACGTGCAGCATCACGGATACACCGAAGTGTCGCCACCGCACGTGGTGCGGCGCGCCGCGCTGTTTGGCACGGGCCAGCTGCCGAAACTGGAAGGCGACATGTATCACATCGGCGAGGACGACCTGTTCTTGAATCCCACGGCCGAGGTGCCGGTCACGAACATCTATCGCGACGAGATCCTGGAGCCCGGCTCGCTGCCGCGCTACCTCACCGCCTACTGCGCGTCGTACCGGCGCGAAGCCGGCGCCGCGGGCCGCGACACGCGTGGCATGGTGCGCGTGCACCAGTTCGACAAGGTCGAGCTGGTGAAGTTCGTGCCGGCCGAGACCAGCTACGACGAGCACGAGAAGCTCGCACGCGACGTGGCCGACATCTTCGAGGCGCTGGAACTGCCCTACCGCGTACTGCTCTTGTGCAGCGGCGACCTGAGCTTCGCTGCTGCCAAGTGCTACGATTTCGAGGTGTGGTCGCCCGGCCAGCAGGCGTGGCTCGAGTGCAGCTCGTGCTCCAATTTCGAGGACTTCCAGGCCCGCCGCATGGGCATGCGCTTTCGCCGCGAGGCGGGCGCCAAGGTGGAACACCCGCACACGCTCAACGCGTCCGGTGTGGCGTTACCGCGCACGTTCGCCACGTTGCTCGAGAACCATCAGCAGGCGGATGGGTCGGTGGTGATCCCGATGGCGCTTCGGCCGTGGCTGGGTGGGCTCGAGGTGTTGAAGCCCGGCGCATGAGGCTTCACCGTTCGGGGGACACCGCCGGACGGCAGCGCCACGGGAGGGTTCGTTCGGCATGAGGCGCTTCAGCGGCAGCACGCCCTCGCGCGGCAAGCAGCTGCTCAAGACCGTGCTGTTCGTGGGCGGAAGTGTGCTCGTGGTGGCCGTGTTCCTGTTCACCCAGAACGCGGTGGGCCGGCTCACGAACGAGGTGTCCGCCACGTCCGAGCTGCTCGCCAAGGTGGCGGCGCAGGCGACGCTGCCCTCCACGATCAATCCCCAGTTGCAGCGCGTCCTGGGCGAGATGCAGCGCGGCATCAGCTTTCCCATCATCATCACGGACACCACCGGAACGCCGCGCGCCTGGAGCCGCATCCCGGTGAGCGGCGATCTCGTGCCGCCGGGCTCGCTGGACAGCCTGTCGTTCGGGCTGCCCATCGCGCCGGTCATCGCCGCGCGCGTGGACCGCGTGAAGGCCGAGATACCGGTGCTGGACCGCGCGCACGCACCCATCCCGCTTCGGCAGACGCCCGCCGCTCCGGTGATGGGACACCTGCACTACGGCAATCCGCCCGTGCTCGAACAGCTGCGCTGGATGCCACTCATCGCCGTGGCGGGCACGGGGCTGCTGCTCCTGCTGGGGCTCTCCGGCCTCACCGGCATCCGCCAGGCGGAGAAGCGCGTGATCTGGGTGGGTATGGCGAAGGAGACGGCGCACCAGCTGGGTACGCCGCTCTCGAGCCTGATGGGCTGGGTGGAACTGTTGCGAGGGCACGCCGAGGCCGCTCCGCCGGGGAGCGAGGTCACGGTGAGTCGCGCCGAGCTGGACGAGACGCTCGCCGACATGGAGGGCGACATCGACCGGCTCTCCAAGGTGGCGCAGCGCTTCAGCCACGTGGGCTCGGCACCGCAGTTGGTGCTGCAGGACGTGGGACCGGTGGTGCGCGAGGCGGTGCAGTACGTGCGTCGCCGCGTGCCGCAGGCGCAGGGCGCGGTGGAGATCCGCGAGCGTTACGAGGAGGTCCCGCCGATCAACTTGAACCGCGAGTTGCTCGAGTGGGTGCTGGAGAACCTCTTGAGCAACGCACTCACGGCGCTCGACAAGCCACAGGGCGTGATCGAGGTGGTGGTGGAGCGACGGGCCCGCACCGAGGAAGTCGAGATCAGCGTCACCGACAACGGCCGCGGCATGACGCGCGACGAGCAGAAGCGGGCGTTCGAGCCGGGGTACAGTACGAAGCGGCGCGGGTGGGGGCTGGGGCTCGCACTGGCGCGGCGGGTCGTCGAGGAATACCACGCGGGACGGATCGGCATCCGCCACTCGGCGCCGGGTGAAGGCACGGCGATGGTGATCCGCTTTCCCACGTAGTCGGCGCCTACTCCGACAGTCCCAGCACGATCGAGCCGTCCCTCGTTCGAATGCGCAACGGGGGGCCGCCGCCGTTCAGGTCGCCGATGAGCGTGTTGCGGTCGCTGTCGTGACTGACGGGAATGGGAAGGTTGACGCGCAGGCGGCCGTCGCGGGTGCGGGCGTCGAGCCGGGTGGCGAGGGCGAACGGGATGCGCAGCTCGATCGTGCCGTCCCCGCTCTCGAGGGACCAGGCGTTGATCACCTTGGAGCCCGGGCGCGCCGTGACGTCCTGGCGGCCGTCGCGACTGGAGATCTCCAGCACGTCGAAGCGACCCGCCGCCGTGAGCCGGCCATCGCCCGTGTGCACGCGCAACGTGCCGTCCAACTCGGCCAGGATCATGCGACCGTCGCCGGTCGTCACGTCGACTTCTCCCTTGAGGCCCTTCGCGCGCACCGCGCCGTCGGTGCTCTCGAACCGGAAGCGCCCCTGGAGCGGCTCGCAGTCGAGGGCGCCGTCGGCGCTGCGCACGTTGAGCGTGATGTCGTTCGGCACGGTCACGTCCACGGTGAAGTGCTCGTCGTAGCCGCCCACCACGGCGATGCCCTTGGGATCGCGGGCGTTGATCCACACTTCGTTGCCCTTGCGTTCGAAGACCACAACGGGCGCACTCACCCCGAGCAGCAGTCCCCAGCGCTTCACCTCGTACTCCACGCGCGTGGACACACGCCCGGCGGGACCGCGGTGCACGCGCACGTGACCGTCGTCCACGCGCACGTGCACGATCGGCTTGTTCGTGACGGACCACTCCTGGGTCCAGATCCTGGGAGCCGCAATGGCTGGCGTGGCCGCAAGGAGCAGGGCGAGGCCGAAGCCGGCGGGCAGGGCGTGACGCATGCGGATCACCTCGATTCTGGAGGGCACGATTCGGGCTGACCCTGTGCGCTACGGCCCCGCGGGGGACCGGGTTGCAGCCTCAGGGGCGCGGGCCGAAGCGTCCCCCGAAAAAGTCTCCCGGGTTCCAGCGCGGCGACTGTTGGGTGTCGGCCACCAACCAGGTCGCCCAGAACGCCATGGAGGCGAAGCGCGCCCCACTCGGCCAGTCGAACGGCTGTGACATATCGTCGTTCGGCG
>JANNKI010000130.1:0-2866 GCA_031396225.1 bacterium
CACGGCCGCCTGTGTCGCGAACATGCGCAGGAACTCCAGGTCGCCGTCGGTGAAGCCCACCGCTCCGTCCAGCACGATCATCACGCCGATGGTCTGACGTTCCTGCACCATGGGCACGGCGAGCACCTCGCTCGCGACCGGCCCCTCGAACCCGGGCAGCTCGAACGTGGGCGCACCCGGTGCACCCTGGCGCGCGGGGACGCGGCCCGCGGCCACTTCGCCGAGCAGCCCTTGCCCGGCGAGGAAGTGCGGCGTGGCTTCGTCCGTGAGCGAGAACTCGAGTCCGTGCGAGGCCGCGCCGCGGTACTCGCCCGTCTCCTCGTCTTGGAGATACACCACGGCCGCGCGCGCCGCGACGAGGCGCGTGGCGGTCTCCACGATGCGGGCAAGGCGCGGCTGGAGCTCCAGGTTGGCGCCGATCTCCATGGACACCCGGTAAAGCGTGTCGAGGTTGCGCGTCGCCAGGGCGATGCGCTCGCGCAGTTCCTGCTCGTGCCGTTGCAGCACCTCGTTCTGGCGCTGGAGCTGCTCCAGGAGCTCGCGGTTCTCAACCTTGAGCCGCCGGTTCCTGAGATGTCGATTGAGCGTGCGCGGGATCTCGGTGATGTCCTCGAACGGCTTGGTGATGTAGTCGCTCGCCCCCTGGCGCAACGCGTCGATCGAGGTCTGCACCGTGGCGTGCCCGGTCATGAGCACCACGGCCACCTCGGGGTCGGTGGCGCGCGCCTGCCGCATCACGTCGAGGCCGGACCTCCCGGGCAGCGAGATGTCGGTGAGGATCAGGTCCGGACAGTTCTCCGCGATCCGCTGCAGCGCTTCCTCGCCCGACGCCGCGAACGACAGCTCGAACGGCTCATCGCTCAGCACTTCCCGCAACACGTCCGCGACCGACTTGTCGTCCTCCACCACCAGGACTCGGGCGGGGGGCGCGAGCCGTCCGGAGGTGCCGGGAAGTTCGCGATTCAGACCGTGTTCGGGGGTCATCCGGGCTGGATCCTCAGTGGCTGTGCGCGGGCCCGCTCGTCGCGGTGCGGTGTCGGCCGCCCTTCTTGGCCAGTCCGAGCGCCCGCTCGGCGGCGCCGAGCAGTTCGGTGGGATCCATGCCGTCGCGCGGCGAGGCGGCCACGCCGGCCGACACGCTCACCGGTCCGACGCGCGGGAAGCGATGCTCCTCGAGCGCATGACGCAACCGTTCTGCGAGGCGCCGAGCCGGCGCCAGGTCGCAGTCCGGAAGCACCACGCCGAACTCGTCGCCGCCCAGTCGTGCCACGAAGTCGCCTTCGCGCAAGGCCAGCCTGAGCACGAGCGCGCACTCAGCCAGCACCTGATCGCCAGCGGCGTTGCCATACTTCTCGTTGATCGCCGCGAAGAAATCGAGGTCGAGCGTCACCACGGCGAGCGGCTCGCCCGCCTGTTCCGCGCGACTCATCTCTTCCACGAGACGGTGATGGAAAGTCCGCGCGTCGGAGAGCCCGGTGACCGAGTCGCGGCCCGGCTGCCGTCGCAGGTGGTCCAGCTCCAGGCGCGCGCCCAGCGCCGCCCCGAGCGCTCCCGAGGCCGTGCGCACGAGCGAACGCTGCTCGGGCTGCCAACGCTGACCCTTGCGCGCGAGCAGGTCGAGCGCGCCCACGCGCTCGCGGCCGCAATAGAGTGGCACGCCCATGGCCTCGCGCAGGTCGCCGTGCTTGCGCTCCCACTTGCCACGCGCGCACCACGTCTCCAGCACGCCCTCGCTGGAACGAGCGTGCAGCGCCGCACCGTCACAATCGAACGCCCTGAGTAGCGCGTCGAGTGCGCGATCCAGCGCCTTGGGCTCGCTGCGCGAGGACAGCAGCGCCTCGCACGCGTCCCAGAGGCAGCCCGAGGCTGCCCGCCGGTCCGCTCGCGGCAATGCATCCGTGCCGGTCCGCGCGTCGCCCTTGCGTTCGCGCGGGCCCTGCGGAACGGAGGTTGGCTGGTCGTTACGCGGCGCGCGGCCGGGGAACGGGGCCACCGAGGACCCCTTTGAGGTCCCGGAGCTGGGCGGTCGCTTCTTGGATTCGGCCGGACTCACGTAGCACGACCTCCAGTCGTTCGCGCACGCCGGGACCCTGCCCGGCGGGGTTCATGAGCATGAGCTGGGCATTCCCGCGCACGCCCACGAGCGCGTTGTTGATCTCGTGATGCACCCCGAGCACGTCCCGCACCCGGTTGTTCCAGGCTTCCTGTTCGCTCCACCACGCTTCGACCAGTGCCCGCAGCGCCGCCGCGGACTCGGGATCTCCGGCGCGTTCCCTGGCCCCGGCCTCCTCGATCAAGCGGCTCCGCAACTGTTCGTACGGCGGCGGCGTGAGCTCCTCCATTCCATTCCTGTCCTTCCCGTTCAAGCCGCCTCGTCTCGCAACGATGCGGCCTTGTGCATGCGCAGCTTCAAACGCGACATCGCGCGAGTGTGCACCTGCGACACGCGGGACTCGGAGATGCCAAGCGTGCGGCCGATCTCCTTGAGCGTGAGGTGTTCGTAGTAGTAGAGCGCCACCACCAGCCGCTCCTGCTCGGGCAACAGGTCGATCGTGCCGAGCAACATGCGGCGGGTCTGGTCGTCCTGGAGCCGGCCCTCGAGATCCACCGTGTTGGGGTCCGCCAGGTGGTCGGCCAGTGTGCCCTGGTCCTCGCCGTCGTTCGTGCGCGCCTCGTCCAGCGATACGAGCACGGCGCCCCGCACGTGATCGAGCAACCGGTAAAAATCGTCGCGCGACATCTTGAGCTCGCGCGCCACTTCCTCCTCGGAAGCCGCGCGCCCGAGCTTCTGGTCAAGCTTGCGCGTGACGCCGTCGAGGTTGCGCGCCTTGCGGCGCATGGACCGCGACGCCCAATCGAGCGCACG
>JANNKI010000131.1:0-2849 GCA_031396225.1 bacterium
CCCACCAAGTACGCTCGGAACGCGTCCAGTGTGGTGTCCGGCAGCCAGCTGCCGGTCTGGTCGAACGCCTTCTGGCCGGCGAGCACCTCGAGCCAGCCGAGGCGACGCTTGCCGCCGTAGGCCTTGGACACGGACGCGTCCAGCACGCGCACCGAGGCGCGCCAGATGTCGGGACCGGTGCCGTCGCCCTCGATGAACGGGATGACCGGATGGTCCGGCACGATGATGCGTCCGTCCTTCTGGACGATCGATTCGCCTTGCGTGACGCTCATGGAATCAACTCCTGCGAAGGATGAGGGCCGCTGGAAGCGTCCGGGTCCGCCGCTCCACGGCGCAACCGGCGCGAAGCTCGATAGGGATAGATGTCGAGGACCTCGCCCTGGGCGTGCAGCGCTTGCATGCGGTGCCAGAAGGCCACACCGAGCAACTCCTCGTGATGGACGAGGAAGGTCTGGAGCAGCTCGCCCTGGAGCCCAAGGAAGGTCCGGAATTCCTCGGGGAAGATATCGCGCTCGCCCACGTAATACCAAGGTTCGCCCGCCATGTCGTCCTCGTCATCGGACGACTGCGGCAATTCGCGAAACCGGCACTCCGACAAGGGGGCCAGCTCGTCGTAGTCGTAGAAGATGAGTCGCCCGTGGCGCGAAACGCCGAAGTTCTTGAGCAGCATGTCGCCCGGGAAGATGTTGGTGGCGGCGAGATCGCGCAGCACCTGCCCGTAGTCCTGCACGGCGTCGCGTGCGGCGGACGGATCCGTCTCGCGCAGGTAGAGGTCGAGCGGGCGCAGGCGGCGCTCGGTGTAGAGATGCCGCAGGACCACGCGGTCGCCCTCCACGTGAACGGTCTCGCCGGTCAGGCGCAAGAGTTGTTCCAGCAGTTCCGGGGCGAAGCGATCGCGCGCGAATTCCAGGCCCTCGAACTGCTGGGCGTCCACCAGGCGGCCGGCGCGGTCGTGGCGGAACACGAGGCGATACTTTTCGCGCACCTCCTCGTGCGTCACCGTCTTGGGCGGATCGAACCGATCGCGGATCACCTTGAACACCACGTCAAATCCGGGCAGCGTGAACACGCACATCACCATGCCGCGCTGGCCGGGCGCGATCTCGAAGCGGTCGTCGCTGGTGGCCAGGTGCCGCAGCAGCGAACGGTAGAGCTCGGTCTTGCCGTGGCGGTGGTACCCGATCGCGGTGTAGAGCTCGCTCAGGGGCTTGCGCGGCATGAGCGCGCGCAGGTAGTCCACCACCTCGCGCGGCTGCCGGTGCTCCACGAGGAAGTAGGAGCGCGCGAAGCTGAACACGATGCTCACTTCGTCCTCGGACAGGAGCACCGCGTCCACCACCACGCGGCCGGCGGGATTGCGCAGTGCGATCAGCACCGGCATGGCCGCACCGTCGGTGAGCAGCCGCCCCACCAGGTAGGCAGCCTTGCCGCGGTAGAACACCGGCCGTGCCAGCTCCAGCGCGCGGATGCGTCGCACGTCGGCCTCGGCCACGATCGCGGCCGCCACTCGCCGCACGTCGCCCTCGAGGTCGTCCCACGGCGCGCTGAACGCGTGGTGCTCGAGTGCTTCCCGGACCAGCGTGTCGAGCCGATCGGCACGGGGGAACGTCTCGGTGAACTCCTCGGGGATGCGACCCGGCGCGTCCGAGTCGCGGATCGCCACGAACTCCATGTCCGGGTCCACGCCCACGATATGGAACGCGCGGCGGACGCACGAGTTGAAAAACGTCTCCCCGAGCTCGGCGTCGCCTCGGTCGGCGACTCGCCGCCGGTATTGTTCGCGCATGCCGTTCCACGTGGCGCGATCCTCGGCCATCGCCCCCAGACGCGTGCGCAGATGGTTCATGCCCTCGGCCACGCACTCGCCGTACACATCCAGCCGGCGGGCGGAGTCGCGCTGGGCGGCCGACCAATCCTGGCGCCCGAAGTGGCGCCGCGCCCGCGTCGTGATGTTCGCGAAGCGCTCGCGGTAGGACTCGAACGCCGCCAGCACCACGGCCGCTCCCTGCTCCGCCCGGTCGCGCGCGCTCTCCGCCATCACGGCCGGTCAGCGCGACACGATCGTCGCGAGCATCGCGTCGAACTCGGGAGTGCCTGCGACCACCTGTGCGGTGGGACCGGTGAACTTGAAGAACACCAGGCCTCGCGGACCCTGGACGATGGCGCCGAGCAGTTTCCAGTCCGGGAGCTGACCCTGCGAGCGCATGTCGGCCCCGGGCGCCAGGAACGTGCCGCCGATGTCGACCCGCGTCACATCCAGACCCGACACTCTCAGCACGCGGCGCCGGGGATTGGGCGCGCCCACGAACTGCGCCGCCCAGCGGTCCACGTTGTCGTCAACGCTCCCGCCGATCCCGTCACCAAAATAGAACACCGCGCACTCGGCGCCCGCGTCGCGGCCGGGTCCTCCGAAGCGATAGGTCGCGAGCCGCATGCTGCGCGCAGGTTCCACCTTCCAGGCTCCGGGCGGCGTCCACCCGACCCCGGGATCCGAGGCCGGGGCCGTCACGATGGAATCCGGAAGACCGGCCACGCGCGGCGTGGGCGTCTCGGGCACCGGCGCCCGCGAGCGCCGCCAGGCCACGAACTCGAGCGCGAACACGAGCGCCAGCAACAGGACCGCGATACGGCGGATCATAGGGCGGGCCTTTCGAATCCGTCAGATGTCGGGGAGACCGCGAGAGAGGGCTGGAGTGTAGCGCGGAGGAATACTGCTCCGCGAACCGGGTGCCTTGGGAGGCGTGGCCCCGCCGGTCAGCCCGTAGTTGGAGCCGCTGCCCGTCGTGTCAGCCGCCCTGGGCAGGCTGCAGGTCCATCGCCATCTCGATCTGCGTGGCCGTGCGGACGGC
>JANNKI010000147.1:0-3620 GCA_031396225.1 bacterium
GCATATGGACTGGGCGCCCTCGAAGCCGGTGCCGGTGTTCCCGCTTCCCGGCGTGGTGCCCTTCCACCTTCACCGTGGGATAGATCTGCGCGATGCGTCCGGTCTTGTCGATCACGAAAGTGGTGCGCTCGATGCCCATGAATTTCTTGCCATAGAGGTTCTTCAGCTTCCACACGCCATAAGCCTTGCAGGTCGCGGCCTCGGGATCGGACAGCAGCTCGAACGGCAGCCTGTGCTTGGCCTGGAACTTGAGGTGCGACTCCATCGGGTCGGCGGAGATGCCGAGGATGACCGCGCCCACCGCCTCGAGTTGGGCCGAGACGTCGCGGAACCCGCAGGCTTCCTTGGTGCAGCCGGGCGTCTCGTCGTTGGGATAGAAGTACAACACCACGGTCTTCTTGCCCTTGAATTGTCTCAGAGTCACGTCCTGGCCCGAGGTGGAGGGCAGCGTGAAGTCTGGTGCCGGCTTGCCGATGACCGGCAACAGCGTGGCGGTGGCCATGAGACCTCCGGAAAAGCCGTGCGGGCCCCCGGTCGAAGGGGCCCGTCACGATACGTGGAGCCGCGCCGCGCGCGGCCTAGGGCTGCGTGATCACTTGCCGGCCGGCTGCATGGCGAGCGCGCGATCGAGATTCGCGGCCACCACGCTCCAGTCCAGGTTGTTGAAGAACGCGTCGATGTACTTGGCGCGCGCGCGGCCATAGTCGAACCAGTAGGCGTGCTCGTACACGTCAAGCGCCAGGATCGGTGTGGCGTTCCACAGCGCGAACGTGTTCTGCGCGTCCCCCACGACCGTGGTGAGTAGCGACAGGTCGTGGTCGTACGCCAGCCACACCCAGCCGCGAGCCGCAAGGCCAGAGGCCTTGAAGTCCGCGAGCCACGCGTCGTACGACGGGAAGTCACGCGCGATCAACTCCATCAGCTTGCCCGACGGCGTGCCGCCCTTGCCGCCCAGGTGCGCGAAGTAGAGCTCGTGGTTCTTCATGCCGCCGATCGCGAACGAGTAGTCCACGCGCAGCGAGCGCAGGTCGCTGAAGATCTGGTTGGCCGTGGTGCGATCCACCGCGTCCAACTTCCTCTGGATCTCGTTCACCTTGCCCACGTAGCCCTTGTAGAGCTCGTAGTGCTCTTCCTGGGTGCGAGCCGAGATGCCGTTGAGTTCGCGAATGGAGGCGAACGTCTTGGGGGTGAGGTCTTTCCAGGCCATGAGATGCCTCCTCTACGGATGGGTGCACGGGACGCGCGAATCGGCCCCGGGGAATGCGCTGGGAAGGGCCTTAAGGTAGCTCGCGCGGTTCGCGGGCCGCAAGGCGGGATGGGCAGCGAGCCCCAGGCGTCCGGCCGAGCCTCACCGCGTCTCGGGTCGCTTTGGGTGGTCGCCTGCGCTCGCCAGTCGGCCGGTGCGCACCGAGTCGTAGAGCGCCCGTGCGCGCGGTCCACTCACGGGGCACGTCGAATCGTAGCGTCGGCAGCCCGCGAGCGTGTAGCCGCAGCCGCAGTCGCACATTCGGCCGTTGGCGACGCGCAGGAAGGTCTCGCGCACCGGGTCCGGCAATGCCGCGAGGTCCAGGTCGGGGATCTCGTCCACCCACGCGGTCTTCCGTCTCGTACTGTCGGGGATGGCCAGGTCGAGTGCCTGCTGGATCACGGCGTCATCAGGGGCTTCCGCGCCTCCGGCGCGGCTGTTGGCAGCGGGGGAGCGGAGCGGCATGTGGAATGAGCCGCGAATGGCGATGGCGGCGAGGACGACGGAACCGAGCACGCC
Source organism: bacterium (assembly GCA_031396225.1). Taxonomy (GTDB): domain Bacteria; phylum Eisenbacteria; class RBG-16-71-46; order RBG-16-71-46; family RBG-16-71-46; genus JAIOPA01. Next base: position 1,766 of record JANNKI010000147.1, read on the forward strand.
GACCAGGGCCAGCACGCGAAGTGGGCTGCGCATGCCCGAAGTCTAGTGGATTCCCGCTGGATCGCGCAGCCAAGGCGGCGTGCACTCGAACGGCCACTCCTCTAGCATGTCGCGCCACTCCCGAGGAGGATTCGCATGAGCTGGATCACGCCCGTCCCGCCGGAACAGGCCGGCGCGGACCTCGTCCCCGTCTACGAGCGCATCGTCGCGCAGTCGGCGTCGGGCCGGGTCTCGAACCTGTGGCGCGCGTGGGGCGGCGACGCCGCGGGACTCGACACGTTGCACGCCCACTACCGCGCGCTCATGGCGGACCCCGCGCCGCTCACCGCCGCCCAGGCCGAGATGATCGCGCTGGTGGTGTCGGCCACGAACGGCTGCGCCTACTGCGTCGCGCACCACGGTCCGAAGTTGGCGCGGCTCGCCGGCGACGCGCTCGCGCGCTCGGTCGCGCTCGACTTTCGCGAGGCGAACCTCGCCGCGCGCGATCGCGTGCTGCTGGACGCCGCGGTGGCGCTCACGTGCGAGCCCGCCGAGCGCACGAACGCCGACATCGAACGGCAGCGTGAGTACGGATTCGACGACGCGGCCATCCTCAAGGCCACCGAGATCGCAGCACTCTACAACCTGGTGAACCGCATGGTGTGTGCGCTGGGCGTGCCGCTCGAGGACGGGATCGAGCGCTGGGAGTTCGGCGCGCAGAGGTAGCGGCGGCGGGCGCCCGGAACGAATCGCCCGGCCGAGGCAATCAGCGATAGACCACCCAGTAGCGGGTCTCGGACTCGCGCTCGAGCGTGTGCCTCACCCAGATCGCCGCGCCGTAGTAGAAGTTGTCCATGCCGAGCGGCACGAAGCCTTCGCTCAGTTGGACCGCGTAGGCCTTCTGCACGAGCACGGCGATACTCCCGCGCTGGCGCAGAACGCTGCTCGAGAACCGCGCCTGTAACTCCTCGGTACAGAGCTCCAGCGACTGCGGCCAGTCCGCGGGGAGCGGGTTTCTCTGCTTCGCGCACGCCCACCATGCCGGTGCGTCCACGACGATGGCGTAAGGCCGCCCCCCGAGCGCGTTCACGACGTCGCGAAGTTCCACGAGCATCGCGTGCGTATTGGCGTTCGTGCGGATGCCTCGCCCGCCAGGCAGCACGCCCGCCAGATCGTGGGTCAGAAGGGGTGCCGTCTGCTCGTGGATGATGTGGTCGTTACGCGCCGACCACCAGTGCGGCGTCACGATCGCCAACACCACCACGGCGCACGCCAGCCCCACACGCTCCGCGCGTGCACGCATGCCTTCCTCGAACAGGCCAAGCACTCCCAGGATGAGCATGATCGTGAGCGGTCCGGCCGCGTGAGCCGGCGTCTGGTAGCCCTTGGAGATCCCGCTGCACCAGGCGAGCGCCACCACGAACACGCCCGCCGGAAAAGCCACCACCGAGGCGCCGTGGCCGAGCGTAGCCAGCGTCGCCCCAGTGACCAGGCCAAGCAGCAGGAAAGCGTCGTGGTCGATGAACTGGAAGTTCCCGGCGTCCATTCGTCTGGCGGCGACCGCCAACAGTGCCCACATCAGGATCGATGCGGTCCACGGGAGTGCGGCCCTGGGTCCGCCGGAGCGGGGCTGGCCAAGTCGGCAGGCCCCGGCGATGAGCGCGCCAAGTGCGAGCCCGGCCGCGAACCACGGCGCCTTCAGGTACGGCTGGAGACCGCTCTCCTGGAATCCCGTCATCGCGGTGAGTTGCGTGCGCAGGTCTTGAGTCGCGCCGAACGAAGCGAGCCCAAGCAGGTAGAGCGCTGGCACCGACATCACCGCCGCCCAAGCTGAGGGACGACGTGCGTCTCGTTGCAGGAATACCGCGAGCGGGAG
>JANNKI010000152.1:0-10483 GCA_031396225.1 bacterium
GGCGCGACGCTGGCCGCGCTTCGTCAGCTGCTCACGAGCGGTGAAGTGGAGCGGAGCGAGCGCGTGGTGCTCTACGACACGGGCAGCGGCCTCAAGTATCCCGAGGCGTGGCGCTCGGCGATCGCGCGCCACGACGCTGCGCGGGTGGACGCATGAGGCCTCCGCTCGCGATCACTCGCCGCGGGTTCCTGGCCGCCGCGCTGCTCGGCATGGCGTGCGTGGCCGGCGCGGCCCGCTCGGCGCCCGCGCCGGAATCCGCCCTGCCGCGGGTGCTGGTGGTGAAGCTCGAGGGCGTGGTCTCGCCCGTCATGGACGATATCCTCGGTCAAGCGATCGAACGCGCGCGGGTGGGCGGGTACGCCGCACTGGTGGTGGAGCTCGACACTCCCGGCGGACTCGAGCGCAGCATGCGCCGCATGGTGCAGCGCGAACTGGCGAGTCCCGTGCCAGTGATCGTATGGGTCATGCCCGGCGGTGCGCACGCCGCGTCCGCGGGCGTGTTCCTCACACTGGCCGCCGACGTGGCGGCCATGGCGCCGGGCACGAACATCGGCGCGGCCACTCCGGTAAGCCTACAGGGCCCCATGGATTCCACGCTCGCGCGCAAGGCGGCCAACGACGCTGCGGCGTTCGCGCGCACCGTGGCCGTGCAGCGCGGGCGCAACGTGGCATGGGCCGAGCGCGCGGTACGCGAGGCGGTGTCGGTGAGCGAGCGCGAGGCGCTGGAGTTGGGGGTGATCGACTTCATCGCGGCGACTCCCGAAGAACTGCTGGCCCGCGCCGAAGGGCGCGCGGTGCGTCGCGCGGACGGTCGTACGACGCTCCGCGTGGCCGGGGCGAGCATCGAGCGCATGGAGCCATCGCTCCGTCACCGGCTGCTCGGCCACCTGGTCGAGCCCAACATCGCCTACCTCATGCTCATGCTCGGATTCTATGGATTGCTGTTCGAGCTGCAGAATCCCGGCGCCATCCTGCCGGGCGTTGTGGGCGCCATCTTCCTCCTGCTGGCGTTCCTCGCGCTGTCGGCGTTGCCCGTGAACTCGGCCGGGATCGCGCTGCTCGTCCTGGGCGTGGCGTTCCTGGTCGCCGAGGTGAAGGTGCAGAGCCACGGCATCCTGGCGGTGGGCGGAGCGCTGGCGATGGCGATCGGCGGCCTCATCCTGTTCGACGACTCGGCCGTGCGCGTGGCGCGTCCGCTGGTGCTCGCGGTGACCGGCCTGACGCTGGCGTTCTTCCTGCTCGTGATGGGCGCGGCGCTGCGCGCCCGGCGCGGCCCGCGCCACAGCGGCGTCGCTGCCATGCTCGGACGACGCGCGGTGGTGCTGGTGGGGCTCGATCCGCGCGGACTCGTGCGACTGGACGGCGAGCTCTGGAACGCGGAAGCTACCGGGACAGTGGAAGTGGGCGCCGAGGTGATCGTGACGGGCGTCGAGGGACTCACGCTGCGGGTTCGCCCCGCGGCCGGGGAGGCATGACATGGAAGCGTTGGGAACGCTGTTCCTGCCGATCGTGATGTTTGCGGGGTTCGCATTGCTGGTGTTGATCGCGAACTCCGTCAAGGTGGTGCGTGAGTACGAGCGACTCGTGGTGTTCCGCCTGGGCCTGCTCGTGCACGAGCGGGGCCCGGGCCTGGTGATCCTCATCCCCCTCATCGAGCGCGCCGTAAAGGTGGGCCTGCGCACGGTCACCATGGACGTGCCCTCGCAGGACGTCATCACCAAGGACAATGTCTCGGTCAAGGTGAACGCCGTCATCTACTTTCGGGTGGTGGATTCCTCGCGCGCCATCGTGCAGGTGGAAAACTACCTCTACGCCACCAGCCAGATCGCGCAGACCACACTGCGCTCGATCCTCGGCGAGCAGGAACTGGACGAGCTGCTGTCCGAACGCGAGCGCCTGAACCAGGCGCTGCAGCAGGTCATCGACCGACAGACCGAGCCGTGGGGCGTGAAGGTGAGTACCGTCGAGGTGAAGAACGTCGATCTACCCCAGGAGATGCAGCGCGCCATGGCGAAGCAGGCCGAGGCGGAGCGTGAGCGCCGCGCCAAGATCATCGCCGCCGAGGGCGAGTACCAGGCCGCCACTCGCCTCACCGAGGCGGCCGCGATCATCGGGCGCGAACCGGCGGCGCTGCAGCTGCGCTATCTGCAAACGCTGGCGGAGATCGCCACCGAGAACAACAGCACGACCATCTTCCCGGTGCCCATCGACTTCCTGAAGGCGTTCATGGGATCGCTGGAGAAGAAGAGCTGACGCTGCCCGCGTCCGACCGCGTGGTCGTGAGGCGGCTTCAGTCGGCGAGCCGACTCGCGGCGCCGGGATCCAGCAGCAGCAGCACGTTGGCGGCCCGGCGGAAGAGCCGCGCCGCGGGCAGGTCGCAGACCGGGTCGTGGAGCACCCGGCGCAAGACATCCGCCTTGGCCTCCCCGAACGCCGCCACCACGATCGCACGAGACGCCGCAAGGAGTGGCAGCGACATCGTGAGCCGCACGGACGGTGGCTTGGGGGAGTGGTACTCCACGAGCACGAGCGGGGCGACATCGCCCACCGCGTCGAGGCCGGGGAAGAGCGAGGCGATGTGGCCGTCCTCGCCGATGCCGAGCAGCGTGAGGTCGGGGACGGGTCGGGGGCCAAGGACGCTGGTGAGTGTCGCGGCGTAGGTTCGCGCCGCTGCCGCGGGATCGGCCGCGTCCTCCACCATCGGGTGCGATCGCGGCCCGTGCGCACCGAGCCCATCGAACAGGAGCCGCGCTGCGGCCGATGCGCTCGACGCCGCATCGGAGCGAGGGACGAAGCGCTCGTCGCTGAAGAACACGTCGGTGCGGGACCAGTCCACGCTCGCGCGCGCCAGCCGCGGCAGCAGCCTTTCCGCGGCCGAGCCACCCGGGATCACCCACGCGAAGCGGCCGCGCGCGGCGATCGCCGCGGCGGCGGCCTGCTCACAGCGCGCGACGAAGCGCTCCGCCAGTTCCCCGACTGAACCCACCACCACGACGGGGCTGCACATGGAAGTAGGCCTCGCGTCGGTGACGCGCCTGTTGGCGGTCGTCATGCTATCGTGGCCCGGCGTCGTGCCGCGCCCGGCGCGAGCATAACGGGTGAAGCCGGAGCCGAACAGACGTGCGGGAGGGCAGAGGTCATGGAACTGGGCATGATCGGTCTCGGCCGCATGGGTGCGAACATGGTTCGCCGGCTCATGCGCGCCGGCGTGCATTGCGTCGTGTACGACCGCTCGCCAGATGCCGTGGCCGCGCTCACGCGTGAAGGCGCCCGGGGCGTGGACTCGCTCGCGGGACTCGTGCAGGTCCTGAGCGGGCCCCGTCACGTCTGGCTCATGCTTCCCGCGGGCGTCGTGGACGGGTGTATCGCCGAACTGGCCCCGCTGCTGGCCCCGGGCGACGCCATCATCGACGGCGGTAACTCGCTCTTCCATGACGACCTCGTGCGCGCCGAGCGCCTCGCCGCGACGGGAGTGCGTTATGTGGACTGCGGCGTGAGCGGTGGCGTGTTCGGGCTCGAGCGCGGCTACTGTCTCATGCTGGGGGGCGAGGTCGAGGTGGTGGAGCGCCTGACGCCGCTGTGCGAGGCCCTCGCCCCGGGCGAGGCCGCGGTACCGCCCACGCCAGGCCGCGTGGCCGGCTCCACGACCGCCACGCGCGGCTGGTTGCACTGCGGGCCACATGGCGCCGGGCACTTCGTGAAGATGGTGCACAACGCCATCGAGTACGGGATGATGGCCGCCTACGCTGAGGGCTTCAGTCTCTTGAAGCACGCCGGGGCTGGCCGGCTCGCGCGCGATCCGGACGCCGAATCCACGCCGCTCCGGCACCCCGAACACTACCGTTACGACTTCGCGTTGGGAGAGATCGCCGAGTTGTGGCGGCGTGGCAGCGTCATCCCGTCGTGGCTGCTGGACCTCACTGCCCAGGCGCTCGTCTCGGACGAGCGACTGGAGCGCTTCTCGGGACGCGTGTCCGACTCGGGCGAGGGACGCTGGACGCTGGCGGCCGCGAACGACCTCGGTGTGCCGGCGCACGTGCTCGCGGCGTCGCTGTTCGAGCGCTTCGCATCGCGCGGACAGGGCGAGTACCAGGCCCGGCTGCTGTCGGCGCTTCGCCAGCAGTTCGGAGGGCACGCCGAGCAGCCCGTGGCGCCCGCCTCATGAGGCCCGAACGCTCGGACGCGCTGGTGTTCTTCGGCATCACCGGCGACCTCGCCTACAAGAAGATCTTCCCCGCGCTGCACGCCATGGCGCGGCGCGGCATGCTCGACTTGCCGGTGGTGGGCGTGGCATCGAGCCCGATGTCGCAGGAGGCGCTTGTCGCGCGAGCACGCACGAGCATCACCGAGCACGGCGGCGGTGTGGACGAAGCCGCATTCACCGAGCTGGCTGCTTCGCTCCGCTACGTGCAGGGGGATTACCGCGAGCCCGGCACCTACGCTGCGCTGCGGCAGGCCCTGGGGAGTGCGCGTCACCCGCTCCACTACCTGGCGATCCCGCCGTCGCTGTTCGAAACGGTCGTCGAGGGGCTGGCGGGCGTCGGCTGCGCCTCGCCCGGCCGCGTCGTGCTGGAGAAGCCGTTCGGCCGGGACCTCGAGTCCGCGCGCGCGCTCAACCGCACGCTGCACCAGCGATTCGATGAGGCCGCCATCTTCCGGATCGACCACTACCTGGGCAAGGAGGCGGTGCAGAACCTGCTTTACTTCCGATTCGCCAATGCGTTCCTCGAGCCGATCTGGAACCGGCACTACGTCGAGAACGTGCAGATCACGATGGCGGAGAGCTTCGGCGTGGAGGGTCGCGGCCGTTTCTACGAGGAGTCCGGCGTCCTTCGTGACGTGATCCAGAACCACCTGCTCCAGATCGTGGGCTTCCTCGCCATGGAGCCGCCGTCGGGGTCCTATGCCGAGGCCATCCGTGACGAACAGGCCAAGGTGCTGCGCAGCATCCCGCCGATCTCCAGCGACCGGCTGGTGGTGGGCCAGTTCGACGGCTACCGCGCGGAGACCGGTGTGGCGCCCGACTCGCGAGTGCCCACGTTCGCCGCTCTCGAGTTGGGCGTGGACTCGTGGCGCTGGGCGGGGGTGCCGTTCTACGTGCGCGCCGGCAAGAAGCTCGCGGTGACCGCCACCGAGGTTCGCGTGGAGCTCAAGGCGCCGCCCCAGGTGGTGTTCCGCGAGGCGATGCCAGCCATGGGAAATCACGTGCGATTCCGGCTCGGTCCCGATGTGGTCATCGCGCTGGGTGCTTCCACGAAGCGGCCCGGGGAGGCCATGGTGGGCCAGGCCACGGAGCTGTCGCTTACGCGCATCAACACGAGCGACGAGATGGACGCGTACGAACGCCTCCTCGGCGACGCGATGGACGGCGATGCCTCGCTGTTCGCAAGGCAGGACGCAGTGGAGGCGGCGTGGGGCATCGTGGACCCGCTGCTGCGCGCGGACGCCGAGCCGCTCCGGTACGCGCCGGGGGATTGGGGTCCGGCCGCCGCGGAAGAGCTCACGCGCACGGTCGGCGGATGGGCGACACCGTCATGAGGGTGCTGGTGGTGGATGTCGGCGGCTCGCACGTGAAGCTGCTCGCGAGCGGTCGTCGCGTGCCCCGCAAGTTGGACTCAGGGCCGGCCCTCACGCCGCGTGCGATGGTCCGCATGGTGGTTCCGTGCGTTTCCGACTGGCGCTTCGATGTCGTGACGATCGGCTATCCGGGGCCCGTCTCGCGCGGGCGGGCGCTACGCGATCCGCGGCACCTCGGCCGGGGATGGGTCCGATTCGACTTCGCGCGGGCGTTCGGGCGCCCGGTACGCCTCATCAATGACGCCGCCATGCAGGCGCTCGGAAGTCACGTGGGCGGGAGGATGCTTTTCCTTGGACTCGGCACCGGCCTCGGCTCGGCCCTGGTGGACGGACGGGCATGCACGGCGCTCGAACTGGCGCACCTGCCCTACCGGGAAGGCAAGACGTTCGAGGACTACCTCGGGATCCGCGGCCTGAAGCGCCTCGGGGATCAGAAGTGGGCGAAGCACGTGGCGATCGTGTCGGAACTGTTGCGCACCGCGACGGTGGCCGACCACGTCGTATTGGGTGGGGGCAACGTCAAGCGGTTGAAGCGCATGCCGCCCCACTGCCGCCGCGGCAACAACCGGAACGCATTCCGAGGCGGGTATCGCTTGTGGGATCGGTGACGTTTCGGCTGCGACTTCCGGTGAACGCGGCGGACGCATTTTCGTGGCACGAGCGCGAAGGCGCTTTCGAGCGTCTCACGCCTCCCTGGCACGGCGTTCGAGTGATCGAGCGCTCGGGCGGAATCCGCGACGGCGCGCGAGTCACGCTCGAACTGGGCTTCCCGGCCGGGCGCTGGCGGCTCGAACACCACGGCTACGTCGCGGGACGCGAGTTCCATGACCGGCAGCTCTCGGGACCGTTCGCACGCTACTCCCACGCGCATCGCTTCCTTCCCGATGGCGAGCGCTGCGTGCTCGAGGACCACCTCGACTGGCGACTGCCGGCGGAACCGTTCTCGGCGCCAGCCGACGCGTTCGTGCGCCAGGAGTTCTCGCGCCTGTTCGCCTGGCGCCACCGCGTGACGCTCGAGGACCTCGAGCGGGCCGCGTCCCGCCCCGCGCCGCTGGCGCTCGCGGTGACCGGAGCGAGCGGATTCCTTGGGCGCGAACTGTGCGCCTACCTGGCCTCCCAGGGACACCGTGTGCGCCGGTTCGTGCGCGGCCGCCGGGCAGGGCCGGACGAGATCGCGTGGGATCCCGCGCGGGCCGAGCTCGATCCGAAGTCGCTCTCGGGGCTTGACGCGGTTGTGCACCTGGCCGGGGCCGGCATCGCCGAGCTGCCGTGGACGCCGGCGCGAAAGCGGGAGCTGCTCGAGAGCCGCGTGCGCTCGACCCATACGCTCGCTCGCTCGCTCGCGGAGTGCACGGACGGCCCGCGCGTGTTGGTGAGCGCATCGGCCGTCGGGTACTACGGCGATCGCGGCGACGTGGCGCTCGAGGAGTCGAGCCCGTCCGGGCGCGGATTCCTGGCGGAGCTCGCGCGAGAATGGGAGCGCGCGGCCGAGCCGGCCGTGCGAGCGGGCGTGCGCGTCGCGCATCCGCGCATCGGCATCGTGCTGTGGCCGCGAGGGGGCGCGCTCGAGAAGCTCGTGACGCCGTTCCGACTGGGGGCGGGCGGGCCGCTCGGGGACGGCCGCGCGTGGTGGAGCTGGATCGGGCTTCACGACCTGCTCGACGCGTTGCTGTTCGCGGCCTCGACTCCCGCGATGGTCGGGCCGTTTCACGCGGTCGCGCCCGGGGCCGTGCGACAGGGCGAGCTGTCGCGTGCATTGGGTCACGCGCTCTCACGCCCGGCGTTCATGCCGGCGCCCGCATTCGCGCTACGCGCGCTTCTCGGCCGTGAGAAGGCCGACGAGATGCTGCTCGCGAGCCAGCGCTTGCGGCCCGACGCACTGCTTCGCGCCGGTTTCCGGTTTCGCGATCCCGACCTGGCGCCCCTGCTGGCGCGGCTCTTCGGCGGCCCGCGCCTGGTGGCCGCGGCGTGAGCAAAGCTCCGCAGCTGCGAGGCGCGCACCTGCCCGCCCTGCGCTTCGACCGGGTGGTGAAGGAGTTCCCGCTCGGCGAGGGTCGCGTGCGTGCGCTGGACGGGCTCACGCTCGAGATCGCGGCCGGAAGCTTCACCGCCATCGTGGGGAGGAGCGGCTCCGGGAAGAGCACGCTCCTGAACCTCGCCTCGGGCATCGACGGGCCCACGTCGGGCGAGGTGTACGTCGAGGGCCAGCCCCTGTCGCGACTGGACGACGATGCGCTCACGCGGCTCCGCCGCGGGCGGGTGGGCATGGTTTACCAGTTCTTCCACCTGTTGCCGACGCTGGAGGTCCGCGAGAACGTGGCGCTGCCGCTGCTGCTCGAAGGGCTGTCCGAGTCCCTGGCGCTCGCGCGCGCGGACGCGCTGCTCGCCGAAGTGGAGCTGATGCCGCGAGCGCGCGCCCGGCCCCACACGCTCTCGGGCGGCGAGATGCAGCGCGCGGCCGTTGCGCGTGCGCTCGTGCACGAGCCGGCGCTGGTGCTGGCGGACGAGCCCACCGGGAATCTCGACTCGCGCTCCGCGTCGCTGGTGGTGAACCTGCTCGCGACGCTCGCGCGCCGGCATGGCGCCACGCTCGTGCTGGTCACGCACAGCGCCGAGGCGGCCGCGACAGCCGAACGCGTCGTGACACTCTCGGATGGGCGCGTGGCGCAGGACACGGCCACACCCTCGGCGGACTGACGCATGGGCGCGCTGTTCCGCTGGCTCCTGTGGCGACGCCTCGCGCGCGAGCGCGGCCGCGCCGCGCTCACGGTGCTGGGCGTCGCACTCGGCGTCTCGGTATTCGTGGCGATCCGGCTCGCGAGCGGTTCCGCGCTGGCCTCGTTCGCTCAGACGGTGGACGCCGTGAGCGGCCGCGCGAATCTGCAAGTGTCCGCGACCGGCGACGGTTTCGACGAACGATGGTTCGCGCGCATCCGCCGCCACCCGGGGGTGCTCGCTGCTGCGCCGGTGGTGGAGGTGAACGCGCTCGCGGCCATCGGCGACGCCCGGCGCGCGGCCGGCGCCCACCCACGCCCGCCCGGAGGGCGGGACGGTTCCGATGTCGCCCATGACATCGCGCCCGGAGGGCGCGGAGGCTTCAATGAGACCGTGCTCGTCCTCGGCGTGGATCCGTTCTCCGAGCCGCCGTTCGGACGCATGGCCGAACCCGGCGACTCGCTGGCGAGCGGGGCGGGGCTGGAGCTGTTGGTCCAGCCCGGCACCGTGCTCGTCACGCGCGCGTTCGCCACGCGAAACGGCCTGGGTGTGGGCGACACGCTCACGGTGCTCGCCTCCGGCGCCGCCGTGCCGCTACGCATCGTGGCCACGCTCGGCAGCGAAGCACTGCAACAGGCCATGGGCGGCAACGTCGTGATCGCGGACCTCGCCACGGTCCAGGAGGTGTTCGCCCGCCTCGGGCGCCTGGACCGCGTGGATCTGCTCGTGGAGGCCGACTCGCGCGACGCCGTGAGACGCGAACTCGGGGCCTGGCTGCCCGCCTCGGCCCGACCTGAACTGCCGCGCGCCCGCACGCAGCAGGTGGAGAACCTGCTGCGCGCGTTCTCGTTGAACCTGCTCGCGCTGTCGTTTATCGCGATCTTCGTGAGCGCGTTCCTTATCTTCAATGCCGTGGCGTTGGCGGTGGTGCGCCAGCGGCGGGAGATCGGCGTGTGGCGCGCGCTCGGCCTCACGCGCGCGCAGGTCGCCGCGCTGTTCCTGGAGGAGGGTCTGCTGCTCGGCCTGGCGGGCGGGCTCCTGGGAGCGCTGCTCGGCGCGCTGTTCGCGAATGTGGCGCTGACGCAGGTGGGCCGCACGCTCCAGTCGCTCTATCTCGTGACCCAGGCCACCCGGCTGTGGCTCGACCCCGGCACGCTGCTCGCGGGGGCCGCCATCGGCGTGGGCGCCGCACTGCTCTCGGCGCTGGCGCCCGCACTCGAGGCGGCGGCCACCGCTCCGGGCGTGACGCTGCGCGAGGGCGCATTGATCGAGGCACGGCATCCTCGCTATGGCCGGTTGGCGGCCGCGGGCGGCCTGACGCTGGTCGCGGCCGGAGCCGTGGCGGCCTGGACGCACGTGGCACGGGCACCGCTCGGCGGCTTCGTGGCGGCGTTCCTCGTGCTGGCCGGCTTCTCGCTCGTGGCGCCGCTCTGGACGCTGCTGGTTTCACGACTTGCCGGGCCGCTGGCCCGGCGCTTCGGCGTGGCCGCCACGCTCGGCGTGCGCGCCGTGCACGAGGCGGCGGCACGTGCGAGCGTGGTGATCGCCGCGCTCATGGTGGCCGTGGGCATGCTCGTGGCGCTCACCGTGATGGTGGGAAGTTTCCGCCGCACCGTGGACCTGTGGATCACGCAGACGCTGCGTGGCGACCTGTACGTGGAGTCGGTGGGGCATCGCGCCTCGCAGCGCGCCACGTCGCTGCCGGCGACCGGCAATCCGATCGGGATCGGGAACAGCGTGCCGTTTGCGAGACGCATCGTGCGGACGACGCTGTCGAAGTCATCGCGCGACATGAAGCGGTCGAGCGGAGAGAAACCCCCGGTTGCGAGAAGCTCGAGGTCGCAGCGCGAGCGTTCGGAAAGCTGAATCGAGCTCAGCGTTGCGGCGTATCGCTCCAGCTCGGGGCGCGACCCGGCGTCCTCGATCAGGTCGATCAGGGCGCCTCCGTATGGCCTGATGAGATTGGTGCCCCGCATGAGTGGCGGATGTTCTCATGAGCGGCCGGCTGTTAGTCTTCGCGCCACCACCTCCATGAAAGTGATCTGCATTCACCACCGCCTTGCGAGCCTCACCAGTCACCATTTCAACGAGGCTCACGGGTTCGCGCGGGAGTTCGACCGGCGCGGGATCGATTTCACACTGCTGGTCAATCATCGCGCGCCGGCGCATATCGTCGCGGAGCTGAATGCGC
>JANNKI010000091.1:0-1786 GCA_031396225.1 bacterium
GGTGCGCGCGTTCGAGGACCTGGTGCGCTCGGGCAGGGTGCGCTACGTGGGGTTCTCCAACTTCGACGAGCAGCCGCCGCTCGCCGAGCGCGTCGTTGCGATCCAGAAGCGCGAGCGCTGGACCCGCATGATCTCGTCGCAGCCGCGCTACAGCCTGCTCGACCGTCACGTCGAAAACGGACATGCCGCGTTCTGCGGCAGGCACGGCATCGGCATGATCGTGTACTCACCCCTCGCCCAGGGTGTGCTGAGCAACAAGTACGCGAACGGCGCGCGGCCCGAGGGCAGCCGCGCCAGCGGGACCTTCGCGCACTTCCTCGAGTCGCAGAAGGCGCTCACGCCCGAGAACGTGGCGGCCGCCGAGCGGCTGGGCGCGTGGTGCGAGCCGCGCGGGCTCGAGCCCGCAGCCGTGGCGCTGGCCTGGGTGCTCCGGAATCCCGCCGTCTCGAGCGCGATCATCGGCGCCACGAGCGTGACGCAGCTGGAACTGAACGTGAAGGCGCTCGAGATGAAGCTCTCGGCCGCGGAATGGCGAGCGGTTTCGACGCTGGCCACGGCGAAGGTCGCGAAGGTGGCGAAGCCCCGGACGGCGAAGAAGAAGGCCGTGCGGCGGCGTAAGGTGGCGCGCCGACGCTGAAGGATCACGGTCGGGCGCGGGGAGCTCGCATGCATCAGGCATCAGCCAGGTAGCGGATCCATCCCTGTGGAACGGCAAGGAGTTGCGGAGGGACCGGCGTCCATGCACCGGCTTCGAGGCACAACACGCGTTCTCTCCTCGGAATCAGGAAAGCGACTCCGCTGACCTTCATTCGTTTCCCTGGCACATCGCCCTGAGGCGCACGCGTACGGTATGCTGCCGCTCGTGCCGGTGAGCAGGAGCCTGCATGTACCGTGGCCCTCGCAGTCACCGTCCCCGTTCGCGAGGTGGAAATGGTTGCCTGCTTCTTCCGTGGAACGCGCGCGCGGTCCGTGTCACTCGCGCTCCTCGTTCTGGTGTTCGGGCTGGCCAACACGGTTTCAGCGCAGTCCGCTGAGCAGTCCGCGGACAGCCTCTACAAGGCACTGTCGAGTCTGCCGCTCGATTCACTCTCGGCGAGCCAGTACCTCTGGCTGCAAGAGGATCGCGGGCGCAGGCAGAGACCGGTTCCGGTGAGGCCGCCCCCCACATCGCAGCCATTCTCGAGCGCATGGGACAAGGCAGCGCGACCGGTTTCAGCATCGGGGTACCCGATCGCCCAACAGGCCGACCTTTCCGGGCCTCGCTTCGGCTTCACGATCCTGAGCGACGGAGTCATCAAGAAGCTCAAGGACGAGAGCATCGACGTCGGCTCGGTTGTGACGCAATTCGGCTGGCAGGTCGAGAAGCGCTTCTACGCCAGCGAGAACGGAAACATGGGCGTGACCGAATGGGTGCTGCTCGTCGGAGGGCTCGAGCAGAGCGTGGCCCTGCCGAGCGTGACCTGGCTGGTGGGGATGCGCACGAAGACGGGCGCGGAGTTCGGTGTCGGCCCCAATGTCACGCCCTTGGGCGCCGCGTTGGCGATTGCCGCGGGGGTCACGTACCGCACAGGCGCCCTGAACCTTCCTGTGAATCTCGCAGTGGTTCCCTCGAAGTCCGGCGTGCGTGTGAGCCTGCTCGCGGGATTCAACCTCTGGCGATGATGTTCAGCAGCCCGCGGGTCCCCCCGCCGCGCGCCGCCCTCGCTCCAAGTCCACGGTGGTCAGGAGCCATGCGCCGCCGATGAAGAGGGGAAGCAGCGTGAGCGTGGCGAGCTTGCCGCCGCCG
>JANNKI010000201.1:0-4220 GCA_031396225.1 bacterium
GGATGTCCGCGGGCGACTCCACCGAGCGCGCCTGGGTGCGCAGCGCTGCCTGTAGCATGCTCGAGAGCAATGCGGCGGGCACGCCCTTGCCCGCCACATCGGCGATCGCCACGAGAAAAGAGCCGTCCGGCGCCGACACCACGTCGTAGTAGTCGCCGCCCACCTGGCGCGAGGGCAGGTTCACCCCGTGCACCTCGCAGCGCGGCAACGAGGGAAAGTCGCTCTTCAAGAACGTTTGCTGGATCTGGCGCGCCAGGTTCAGCTCCTCCTCGATACGCGCCACGCGCACCCGGTCCCGCAGCAGGAGCGCATTCTGGAGCGACACGCCCATCTGCGAACCGAGGTTGTTCAACAGACTCACGTCCTCGCTCGTGAACTCGGTGCCGGTGAGCTTCTCGCCCAGCAGCACGAGCCCGAGCGTTTCGTTGCGCCAGCGGAGCGGAACCATGAGCTCCACCCCCAGCCGGCGCACGAGCAGCTCGCGGTCCACGCGCCGCAGGCCGTCCACGGGGTCGGAGAGCCGGTAGCTGGGATCCTGGGTGGAGAGTCGCGGCAACATCTCCGCGACGCCGTCCAGGGAATCCCCCGACATGGGCTCACCCGCGCCCGTGCGCACCACCGGCCCGTCGGCGGTGAGCGCCACGATGTAGGACGAGCGCAACAGCAGCGCTTCGGTGAGTGTCCGCACCGACCGGCTCAACAGGTCCTCGAGGTCGATCGTGGTCTGGATCTCGCGACCCAGCGCGCGCAGCACGTTGCGATAGTCACTCGGGTCCCGTAGGAACATGCGATCCAGCGAATCCTCGAGCTTGGCCACCGCAGGTTGGAACAACGTGAGCGCGATGATCAGGAACACAGGCTCCACGATGCGCGCGTCGATCCCGAAGGCGGCGGCCACTGCCGTGTTCACGCGCTCGACCACGGTGAGGTAAAAGCCGATCAACACGGCCGAGGCGAGCGCGTACAGGATGCCGCGCCGCGCGATGAGCTTGGTGTCGAGAAACTTGTGGCGCACCATCGCGTAAGCGATCGCACCCGAGCCCAGCGTGAGCGCGGCCGTGGTGAGCGCGGCCTGCATGCCCCGCTCGAGCGGGCGGCCGAGGAGCGTGGGGATGGTGGTGGCGAACGCGTACAGCACGAGGCAGCTGACCAGCCCCACGGTGATGGCGCCCAACTGCTGGCGCACGCGAGGCACGCGCGTGCGTCGCAGGCTGCCGATCAGCAGCGCCACGGCGGCCACGCCGAAGAACAGGTCCACCAGCGAGAACAACGACTGGTGCACCGACAGGAACAACCGCCCCACGACGGACCCGAGATCGGCGAGCGAGCTCAGGAATCCGCCGCTCGACGCCACCGTGTGCGAAGCGGGGATCAGCGACGTCGCCACGACGAGCAGGAAGTGGAACGCGTGCGGCGCATACACGAGCAGCACGAAGTTCGGACTCTTCATGCCGCCAGGCAGCGTGAACGGCCGGGCGAACGCGCGCTCCTCGGGGAACACGCTGGCCAGCAGGAACGCCGTGGGGAAGAACAACTCCCACAGGTACGCAACGTTCGACTGCAAGCCGGCGCCGCTCCGCTCCCCCGGCAGCAGCAGCGTGAGTGCTGCGAGCACGGCGCCCAACCCGCCGAAGAACAGCATCATGGACACGACGCGGTTGAGGCGCTGGTGCGGGTTCTCGCGCAGGATGACGAAACCAAGCAGGAAGACGAGCCCGCCCAGCACGAGGTTAACCGTCGCCAACAGGTGACTGCCGTCCGTCATCGTCCGCTCGCCCGCCTCCCTGGGTGACCCCGCAGATACGCCGGAGGCGGCATCCGAGATGCGTCGGCGCGAGGTACGGGCGTGCGAAGGCGGCCCGGTGGGACGAGTGTTGGCGCGCGGGCGTGCGCCGTCAAGCCTTGATGCAATCGCGGGTTAGGCGCGCATGCGGACCCTTCACCGGAGTAGCGCCACACGGAGCGTCGCGTCCCCGGCCCGGCCGGTCGCTCGAACCAGGTAGATGCCCGGGGCGGCCGCACCCCCCGCGTCGGCTCGACCGTCCCAGCCGATCGGGAACCGCCCGGCGGCGCGGCGGCCCGAGGCCAGCGTGCGCACGCGGGCCCCGCGCACGTCGTACACCTGCACCAGCACGTCGCCGCTCTCCGGCAGGTCGAGCACCAGGCGCACGTCGCCCCGCGCCGGACTCGAGCCCACCCAGCGCAGCGCGAAGCGCGCGGGCACCGTGGTCGGCACGAGGACGGCCTCGAGATCCACCTGGAACGGCGCCGAGAGCCACGTTCCGAGCACGGTGTCGCCGCGGCGCGCCATCACTTCGAGCATCGCGCCGGTCGTGGTGTCGGGCGGGATGAACCCGAATCGCGGCACCGCGCCTCCGCCCACCACGGTCCAGCGCACACCTCCGTCCGACGAGTACGCCACGACGTAGTCGTCCGCGCCGCCCGCGGGCGGGATCCAGCTGATACTGATGACCTCGTGCCCTCGGAACGTGCGCGTCGGCAGCGACGAGCCGAACTCAGGCAGCGGATTGCCCACGAGCGCGGGTCCTGCCACGGACAAGTTCGCCGGCGCCGCGAACCAACCGCCGCGCTCGTACTCGCCCGAGAGGGTCACGGTCTGGGCTTCGCCCCACGGCACGCGCTCGAGCACGTCCACGGCGCGCAACATCACCGAGAGCCTGCCGTCCGGCTCGTGGGTGGGCTCGCTCGCCGGCCGCACCGGCTGCCCGTCGAGTCGCAGGCTCGCAGGCAGCACGCCAGCCCCCGCTTCCGGCGGCGAGAGCAGGAACCGCACCAAGGGCGCGAGCGAGATCGCGCCGACCGCTCCCGGGTGCGCCTCGGTCGTGTCCGTGCGCAGGCCCACGTGCATGGCGCAGGGGACCGCCAGCAGCGGCTGGTCCACGTCCGTGCTGGTGATGCGCACCTCGCCGGCGTAGTCGCCTGCTCGGTACTCGCGTGCGTCGAACGTCACGCGCAGCGTGTCGGCGCCGCCGGGCGGTGTGCGACCGCTCGTTCGGTCGATCTTCAACCAGTCCTCCTGGTAGGTGAAGCGCACGCGCATTGCGGGATGGGCATAGAGCATGTTGTAGGCCACCCGCAGCCCCACCGTGCCCGTCTCGTCCTGGATGCCGATCGTCGCGGCTTTGGTGAGTACCCCCAGCGCCAGATACTGGTACTCGATCATGCCGCTCGGCCACAGCAGCACCTGGAACGAATAGGGGCCGGCTCCCGAGAAATGCACGGCGTCCTTCCACTCGACGATGAACTTGCTGCCGTCGTGATGGGCGTACACGCGCCCCGCGCCGCGCACGGCACGCAGGTCGAGATCGCTCCAGAACGGTGCGACCAGCGCGCGCGGCACGCCGACGGCGGCATTCGGCAGGTCGGTGTTCACGAGCGAACTGTCGCGGCCCACGAACGACAGGAAGCCATTCGTGCACACGTTCACCTGGCTGTAGCTGTGGCCGTAAAACGTGAACGGGAACGGCAGCGCCAGCGTGGTCGTGGAGTCATCGGCGCTGCCGAAGAGCCGCGTCCCGACGCCAGAGATCTCCTGCCAGGCGAACGCCGGGCCGCCCGCGGCGTCGGAGTCCACCCAGCGGTAGCCGAACGCGTCGGGTCCACCGTCGCCCAGAGCTCCCACGCCCGGACCGACGCTGCCCTTTGCCTGAACCACCACACCCGCGGCGGGCTGCGATCCGGTCGTGAACGCCGGCGCGCTCCCGATGAGTCCCTGGTAGGCGGTGGCTGTCCAGTCGAGCGGCGCGCCGCCGGCGTTCCGGAACACGAGCACGCGCTCCTGCCTTGCGGCCTCGGCGTGCAACTGGGGCGCGGTCGCCGCCGCGAGCCGGGCCTGCAGCGCCTCGATCTCTGGCGCGGCGCTGCCCACGCCGTGCATCGCGAGCGTGGCGACCGGCCGCTCGGGGTCGTTGCTCGCCAACGACAGTGTGCCCGCATGTTCGGCCATCGTCTCCGGCGAGAACACCACGGCGAAGGACCGGGCCTCACCCGGCAACAGCGTGAAGCCCTCGCCCGGCGCCTGGAATGCCGCGTGGTCGCTGGTCACCGCGCTGACCAGCAGCGGGTCCACGCCGTCGTTCGCCGCCGTGAGCAGCAGCGTGTCGCGTGCTCCGATGAAATGCGAACCGAACTCGAGCGCCGCGGGCGACAGGAAAACATGTGGCGCTCCACTCACGTCCAGCGACACGGTCACGCTGGTG
>JANNKI010000203.1:0-2350 GCA_031396225.1 bacterium
AGGTCAAGGCCATGCCGGCGCACAAGTCCATGCTGGACGTCTCGCACACCATCTACGAGACCTGCAAGGCCTACCTCCTGAAGCAGGGCCAGTTGCTCGTGGTGCTCGAGCTCTTCATCGGCGCGTGCATCGTCTACTACTTCGGCTTCCTCCAGAAGCTGGATGCCATGCGGGTCGTCACCATCCTCCTGTTCTCCATCCTCGGCATCCTCGGCTCCTATGGCGTGGCATGGTTCGGCATCCGCATGAACACGTTCGCGAACAGCCGCACGGCGTTCGCCTCGCTCAAGGGCAAGCCGCTCCCGGTGTACGAGATCCCACTGCAGGCCGGCATGAGCATCGGCGTGCTGCTGATCTGCGTCGAACTGCTGATGATGCTCGCCATCCTGCTGTGGGTGCCCGCCGATCAGGCCGGCGCATGCTTCCTGGGATTCGCGATCGGCGAGTCGCTCGGCGCGTCCGCGTTGCGCATCGCGGGCGGCATCTTCACCAAGATCGCCGACATCGGCTCCGATCTCATGAAGGTCGTGTTCAAAATCAAGGAAGACGATCCGCGCAACCCGGGCGTGATCGCGGACTGCACCGGCGACAACGCCGGCGACTCGGTGGGCCCCACGGCCGACGGCTTCGAGACCTACGGCGTCACGGGCGTGGCGCTCATCTCGTTCATCGCGCTCGCCGTGATCCCCGATCACAAGGCCGTGTTCCTCGTGTGGATCTTCGTCATGCGCGTGCTGATGATCGGTACGTCCATCCTGTCGTACGTGGGCAACGCCGCGGTGGCGCGCGCCCAGAACATCGGCAAGGACAAGATCGACTTCGAGGCGCCGCTCACGAGTCTCGTGTGGGTGTGCTCGATCCTCTCGATCATCGTCACGTTCGCCGCCTCCAAGTGGCTGCTCGCCCCGCTCGGCGGCAACGTGTGGTTCACGCTGTCCGTGATCATCTCGTGCGGCACACTGGCCGCCGCGGTGATCCCCGAGTTGACGAAGGTGTTCACCAGCTCGCACTCGCGCCACGTGGCCGAGATCGTCGCCGCCAGCAAGGAAGGCGGCGCGTCGCTGAACATCCTGTCGGGCCTGGTCGCGGGCAACTTCTCGGTGTTCTGGAAGGCGCTCACGCTGGCCGTGTTGCTGTTCCTGTCGTTCCTGTTCTCGCAGCAGGGCCTGGACCAGTTCATGCAGTACCCGGCCGTGTTCGCGTTCGGCCTGGTGGCGTTCGGCCTGCTGGGGATGGGCCCGGTGACGATCGCCGTGGACTCCTACGGTCCGGTCACCGACAACGCGCAGTCCATCTTCGAGCTGTCGCAGGTCGAGTCCACGCCCGGTGTGGCGCAGGAGATCGAGAAGCAGTTCGGGTTCAAGCCCGACTTCGAGAAAGGCAAGCACTACCTCGAAGACAACGACGGCGCGGGCAACACGTTCAAGGCCACCGCCAAGCCGGTGCTCATCGCAACGGCCGTGGCCGGCGCCACGACCATGCTGTTCTCGATCATCCTCACGCTCCAGAAGCACTTCGGCCTGGATGCCGCGGGCGCGCAGGTGTTCAAGCTGGACCTGCTCGACCCCTACGTGCTCCTCGGCCTGCTCATGGGCGGCGGCACCGTGTACTGGTTCACGGGCGCGTCCATGCAGGCGGTCACCACGGGCGCGTATCGCGCCGTGGAGTACATCAAGAAGAACATCAACCTCGACTCCGCCGAGGCGGCGAGCGTCGAGACCTCGCGCACGGTGGTGCGGATCTGCACGGAGTACGCGCAGGCCGGCATGTTCAACATCTTCATCGTGATCTTCTGCCTCACGATCGCGTACGCGTTCTTCAATCCCGTGTTCTTCATCGCCTACCTCGTCAGCATCGCCGTGGTCGGGTTGTTCCAGGCGGTGTACATGGCGAACGCGGGCGGCGCATGGGACAACGCCAAGAAGGTGGTCGAAGTGGAGATGAACGCGAAGGGCACGGAGCTGCACGCCGCGGTCGTCGTGGGCGACACGGTGGGCGACCCCTACAAGGACACGTCCTCGGTGGCGCTGAACCCGATCATCAAGTTCACCACGCTGTTCGGCCTGCTGGCCGTGGAGATGGGCGTGGCGAACCCGGGTATCGCCATCCCGGTGGCGGTCGTGTTCATGCTGATCGCGCTGTTCTTCGTGTACCGGTCGTTCTACGGGATGCGCATCGCGAAGTAGGCCTCTGGAGCTCGAGAGGTCCGAAGCCCCGGCGGGCGCTGCCTGCCGGGGCTTTCGCTTGGCCCCCACCCGACAACCACTTGGGCGGGCGAATCGTTCGATCCTGCCAAGTCGGGCCAGGGCCGTCAGACCGCGTTCGGCGATACCGAACCGCCGCCCGTGGC
>JANNKI010000214.1:0-14053 GCA_031396225.1 bacterium
CAGGATCTGCCCGTTGCACATCGCCCAGCCGTTGGGCGCGAAGTTGCCCGCGAACAGCATGATCTCGCCGACGAACGGATCCGCTCCACTCGTCGCGGCGCGAGCCTGGCTCCCCCTGGGGAGCGCCGGTTGTCCCGCCAGCGCCAACAGGCCGCCACCGACGGCCGCGGCGGCGCGGGCGAGGAAGTCACGGCGGGGGCTCTGCTCCGCGGAGGGCGCAGCTTCCGAGCCGGAGGACGTGGGAACAGCCGAAGCGCGGCGACGAGCGAACATGGCAGGACCTCCAGGGAGCGGAGCGCGAAAGAAGCTCTTGGGACGACCGTCACGCGAGAGTGCGAGTCTAACGTCAAACGCCTCCCGAGTGGAGCGGAAATCAGCGCCTGGACCTTGTCCTGGCGCTCGTCCCGGTCCTCGGACGCGTCCACACCATGGGCGGCACAAGCACGCCCTTCCGGCTGCAGGCCACGAGTGTCGCGAGCCTGCGCTCGCGTGTCTCCACGCGCTTCGCGCTCATCACCCAGTGGCCCGCGGCGCGCTGGTAACTGGGCGGCTGCGCGCTGAACCACGACCAGGCTTTGGCGTCGGCGCGCAGCGCGCGTTCGGCGCCCGAGTCGAGGCCGGCGCGGGCCTGCTCGTGTGAGTAGAGGCCCGAGCGCGCGGCGCTGCGCCGGCCCCAGGCCGCGCGACCGGCGGCGCGCACGAGGCCAAGCTTCTCCAGTTCGTCGAACCGGCGAAGGTTCACGCGACTCCAGATGCTCGTGGGCTTCCGTGGCGTGAACCGGATGGCGTAGCTCGCTTCATCGAGTCCGCGCCGCAGGCCGTCGATCCAGCCAAAGCACAGCGCCTCGTCCACGGACTGCGGCCACGTGATGCTGGGCTTGCCCGTCCCCACCTTGTGAAAGCCCACCCAGCGCTCGGTGCGACTCGCGTGGTGCTTCACGAGCCACGTCCGCCAGGCGAGCTGCTTGCGGAAGTAACGCGGTCGCGGGATCTCGGCGGTGCGCCCGGTGCGCGCGGTCACCAATAGCTTTGTCCTGCGACCGGGCCTGGCGGTACCCATCAAAGCGCGAACCGCCAACTGGCCTTGGCGAAGAACTGCCGGCTCGTGACCGTGCGTCGGCCGTCCAACAGGTCGGGGTCCCACCCGCTGTTCACGCCCACGTAGAGCACGGTGCCGGGCTGCACGACGTAACCGACCAGCGCATTCACGTCCATGTGACGATGGTCGCTGTCGTACTGCGGATAGAGGCGCGCCGAGAGCCGGCGCGTGAACTGCGCCGTGGCCTTCACGCCCACGAGCCACAGGTCGATCAGCTCGTCGCCGCCTGGAGCCGTGGTGAGTCGATAGCTCACCAGGTTGACGCCCGCGGTCACGCGCGGACCCGGGCGCGCGGTGGCGTCCACCGTGACGACCTCGCTCCACGCCAGCGCTGACGCGGCGTTCGTCGGCCCGAACAGGATCGCGTCGCCCACGCTCATTTCCACTTCGAGCGCCAGCGGCCGCCAGGCATTCCACTCCGCGAACAACTTCGCGCGATCCTGCGGATAGGTGTGATCCAGCCAGTGCTCGTCAAAGTGTTGATAGCCGGCATACACGAACGCGCTCCGCCGGAACTCGAAGTCCATGCCGCTCTCGATCTGCGAGAGCTCGAGCCGGCCGGTGTGGTGGTGTACGAGCAGCACGTCGAAGATGGGCGCCGTGCGCTGAAGCGGGCCGGTCTTGGGGAACAAGTCCCACCAGCCGCCGACGCGGCGATACGTGACGCCGGCATAGTCCTGATAGCCCAGCTCGTCGCGGAACTTCTCGCCAACGTGGCGCGCGCCCAGGTGCAGTTCGCGAGCCTTGTCGCGATAGAACAAGCGCCACACGCCCATCCAGTCGTGGAAGGGTTCCGGCCTCCGGCCGGAAAGAGTGCCGGCGCTGTCGAGCTGTGCCGTGGAGCCGATGAGCTGCGCCTCGGTGCTCCAGTGGGTCGACAGGCGAACGTGCGAGTCGAACCCCGCGAAGGCGTTGCTCGTGCCGAGCTCACAGGGTGAGACGTCGAGTGGCACGGTGGTGGGAGCATCTTGCGTGTGCCCGCCCGCCAGCACCCCGACATTGGAACCCTTTCCGAACGGCAGCTGCGCGCGACCCAGCGCGTACCAGCCCGGCCGCGTCAGGCGACGGTCGTCGCCCGGCGTGTAGCCTGAGCCGCCGAGCGTCGCCCCGCCGCCGTCGCGCACGAGCAGCACGCCCGTGTTCAATGCGCCCGCGCGGCCGGTCATCTTGGCGCCCCAGCGCGGGTCGGCCATGCGGCGCGTCTCGACCAGGTCCATGAGCGTGACGAAATGGTCGGCGCCCTCCAGGAAGAACGGCCGCTTCTCGGGGAAGCGCAGTGGGAAGCGCCTGTTCACGTCAATCTGCAGCGCGTCAGCTTCGATCTGGCTGAAGTCGGGGTTGTACGTGGCATTCGCCACCAGCGACGGCGTGAGCGCTGCCTGCACGTCGACGCCGGCCTCGCTCGTACGCTCGTCGCTCCACGCGGACGTACCACCACCCGGCAAGACCGAGCGGTCGCCGAGCGACGCGCCGAACACGTAGGGCTCCACAGTGAACTCGCGCCCGCCACGTGCGCCGTCGAGTCCGGTCAGGTCGCCGGCCTGGAGCATGGCTGAACCTGGCTCGCCCACTCGATAGAGCGGCCACGACGACACCTCGTTCCACGCGGTCATCTCGCGCCGTACCCACAGTCGCCACGGCCGCCTGTTCGCCGAGATGC
This sequence comes from bacterium, assembly GCA_031396225.1. Lineage (GTDB taxonomy): Bacteria > Eisenbacteria > RBG-16-71-46 > RBG-16-71-46 > RBG-16-71-46 > JAIOPA01. The sequence continues at coordinate 2,760 of JANNKI010000214.1, forward strand.
GCAGGATGCGAAACGGCACCGAGATCTCCGCGGTCCACTCGCGCTCGCCGCGCCGTGCCGAGGCGTCCCACACGCCATCCCACTTGAAATCGGGCTCGATCGTGAGGATGCCGTCCAACTGCACGCCCCACGGGTTCACGCCGAAGATGTACGCGCGCTGCCCGTCGCCGTCGGTATCCAGGTGCAACGAGATGTGGTCGCCGTCCAGCATCTGGTCGCGCGCCGAGAGGCTCGCGTGTGGCTTGCGGCTCGCGCCGCACCAGATGCCGAACACGACCCGGTTGCCGTCTCTCAGCACGCGCACGGTCGTGGACTCGCTCGGGACCTGTCCCTCGCGCGGGGCGATCAATTGAAAGCTGCTCGCCACGCTCGCAGCGGCCCATGCGGGCTCGTCGAGAGCGCCGTCCACCTTGATCGGCTCCGCCATCACCGCGGCGGCGAGTGAGGGGCGGTCTGCCGCGAGCGCCGTGAGGGGCGCAACGGCCAGGAGCAGGGCGACCAATGCGGCACGGGGGAACGTCGACATCGGGGGGAACCTCCGGTCGGGAACGGCGAAGGACAAAGCGCGGCGCAGCATAGCCGAGCCGCACGCGCGGTCCACGCAGTGTGGCGCCCATCGCGGCCCCCGGGACGCCTGGCGCGGAACCCTCGGGCCCGACCGCAGGTCGCTCGCAGAGATGCTCGCCGGAAAGCTCGCGCCGAACTTACGGCTCCACTATCGTCTGCTCGCTCGCGTCGCAGGCCACGCTGGTTCCACATGGAGGTCGTCATGTCGCTCGATCTCATCGGCACGCTTCTCGCCGTGCTCGCCGTGCCCACGCTGGCTGTCGTGCTGCCCGGCGCGCCACGCTCGCCGCTCGCTCACACGTACTCGATCGTGGCGCGTGATCCCAAGTCGGGTGAGCTGGGCGTGGCGGTGCAGTCCCACTACTTCAGCGTCGGCCCCATCGTGCCATGGGCCGAAGCGGGTGTGGGCGCCGTGGCCACGCAATCGCTGGTCCTGGTGGATTACGGACCACTCGGGCTGGAGCTCATGAGAAAAAACCGGTCGGCGCGCGAGGCGCTCGACTCGCTGCTCGCGGGCGACGCGCATCGCGAAGGCCGCCAGGTGGCCATGGTGGACGCCAAAGGTGGCGTGGCGGCGTTCACCGGGCCCTCGTGCATCCCCGATGCAGGCGACGTCCAGGGCGAACAGTTCTCCTGCCAGGCGAACCTCATGGCGAACCCGCGCGTGTGGCCGGCCATGAAGGAGGCGTACGAGAAGGCCGATGGCGACCTGGCCGAGCGCCTTCTGCGCGCGCTCGAAGCCGCCGAGAAGGCGGGCGGCGATATCCGCGGGCGCCAGTCGGCAGCGATCCTGGTGGTGAAGGGCAAGGCGAGCGGCAAGCCGTGGAACGACGTGCTGGTGAACCTGCGTGTCGAGGACCATGACCAGCCGCTGGTGGAGCTTCGTCGCCTGCTGCGCCTGCGCCGCGCCTACAACCTCGAGGACCTGGGCGACGCTTTCACAGCCGAGAAGAAGAGCGCAGAGGCCGCCAAGGCGTACGACGAGGCGATGAAGCTGGCGCCGGACGTGGTCGAGTTGCAGTTCTGGGCCGCGCTCACCATGTACACGAACGACCGCAAGCCCGAGGCGCTGGCCCTGTTCCGGAAGGTGTTCGCACGCGAGGCGCGCTGGGTGCCGTTGATCGAGCGGCTGTCACGTGTGGGGCTCTTCCCCAGCGACCCCAAGGCCGTCGCCGAGGTACAGGCGCAGGCGAAGAAGGGCGCGTCGTGGTAGCGCCAGCGCGCGGGTAGCGATCGCGCCGGGCCCGCGCCGCGACCGGGCCGCTGCCTTTCGTGCTTTCGGCGGGCCGCGCTATGCTGGGGGTGCTCACCTACGGACGCCACCGGACCCCTCGAGGCCCCCATGTCTTCCAGAGGCAAGGCGAACCGCCATCTCGGCGGCCGCCGCATCGACCCGCCCGCGATCACCGGCCGCGAGACCGCGGCGGACCTGATCGAGCACTCGTTCCTGGCCTACAACGCGGCCCGCCTGCGCGAGGGCGCCCGGCTCCTGACCGAACGCATGCTGCGAGACGACGTGACCGTGGCGCTGTCGGTGACCGGCGCGTTGACGCCTGCGGGGCTGGGCATGAGCGCGATCATCCCGCTCATGGAAGCGGGCTTCGTGGACTGGATCGTGTCCACGGGTGCCAACCTCTATCACGACGCGCACTTTGGCCTGGGCCTCTCGATGCACCAGGGCACGTTCCAGGTGGACGACGTGGAGCTACGAGAAGAAGGGGTCGTGCGCATCTACGACATCTTCTTCGACTACAACGTGCTGCTCGACACGGATGCGTTCTTCCGCGGGATCATCTCGGCGCCCGAGTTCCAGCGCACCATGAGCACCGCCGAGTTCCACTTCCTGTGCGGCAAGTACCTGCGCGCGCGCGAGGACAAGCTGGGCCTGAAGCATCGCTCGCTGCTCGCGGCGGCGTGGGAGTACGGCGTGCCGGTGTACACGTCGTCGCCCGGCGACTCCTCGATCGGCATGAACGTGGCCGCCAAGGCGCTCGAGGGGAACCTGCTCCAGTTCGACGTGAACGCCGACGTGAACGAGACCGCCGCGATCGTGTGGGACGCCAAGGCCGGCGGAGGAAAGAGCGCGGTGTGGATCCTGGGCGGTGGCAGCCCCAAGAACTTCGTGCTCCAGACGGAGCCGCAGATCCAGGAGGTGTTGGGCATCGCCGAGAAGGGCCACGACTACTTCCTCGCCGTGACCGACGCGCGCCCCGACACGGGCGGCCTCTCGGGCGCCACCCCCGCAGAAGCCGTGAGCTGGGGCAAGATCGATCCCGACCAGCTTCCCGGCACCGTCATCTGCTATGTCGACTCCACGATCGGCCTACCGTTGCTCACGTCCTACGCGCTCGCCAGGAAGGCGCCGCGCCAACGCAGACGCCTCTACGACAAGCGCACCGACCTGATGGTGCGCTTGAAGAAGGCGTACATGGACCAGGGAAGGGCCAGCACCAGCACCGCCAAAGGCTGACGCCATGCCCTCCCACAGGACACCGCGGCGTGCCGCGGACTTCGCGTTCGACACCGTGCTCGCCGAGCGCGGTCCCTCGGGACTCTGGCCGCACCTCCTGCTGCCGCCCGCCGCCAGCCTGTGGCTGGGCAAGCGCGGCTTGGTCAACGTGATCGTCAACGTGAACGGGCTGTCGTTCCAGCGCACGGCGCGCCCAGACGGCCAGGGCGGGCACTTCATCCTGTTCAACGCCGACATGCGCGAGCGCACCGGGATCGAAGCGGGCGACCGCGTGCGCGTGGGCCTCGCGGTGGATCACGCGCCGCGCACGGTGGACCCGCCCGGCGAACTGGAGTTGGCGCTTCGCGACCACACGGCGGCGCGCGCGGCATTCAGCGCCATGCCGCCGTCTGATCGCAGGGCTTACGTGGACTTCATCGAGGCGGCCCGCCGGCCCGAGATGCGCGAGCGCCGCGTGCAGCAGGCGTTGCGCATGATGGCGCAGTGGGGCGCCGAGCGAGCGGCCCGGCCGCCGAGGAAGCGCTGAGCGCTCCGAACCCGTTCCGGTTCACCACGCTCGCGCACGCCGGCCGCGACGTGCTGGGCCCGGTGAGCGTGGCGGTGGTGGACGCGCTGCTGGCGCGTCTCGCTCGTGACGACCGGGTCGAGCGCGTGCTCGACGTGGGATGCGGCAAGGGCGTGACGCTCGTGCGCGCGCTCGAGCATCTGGGCGGCAGCGGCATCGGCGTGGAGCCCAATCCGGCATTCGCGTCGGACGCGCGCGAGCGCGTCGCTCGGAGACTCCCGCCCGGGCGCGCGGTCGTCCTCGAAGCGCCACTGGCGGACGCGCCGCTGCCTGCGCATGCGTTCGGTCTCGGCATCTGCACGGGCGCGCTGCACGCGTTCGGGGACTGGCGCGAGACGCTCCAGGGCATGACGCGCCTTGTGGCTGCTGACGGCTGGGCGCTGCTCGGCCCCGGCTACTGGAAGCGGGTCCCTCACCCCGATTACCTCGCCGCGTTCGGTGGAAGCGAGGACGAACAGCACCCGTTGCCCACCACGCTGTCGCTCGCCGAGGACGCCGGCTGGCAGGTGGTGGCCTGCCACGAGAGCTCGCTCGCGGAGTGGGACGAGTACGAGCACGGTTACGCCGCGCGCGTCCGCGAGTGGTGCGACGCCAACCCGCGTGATCCCGATGCGTCCGCGTTTCGCGAGCGTGTTGAAACCTGGGCCGCCGCCTACGCCCGGTGGGGTCGGGACACGATGGGCTACGCGCTACTCCTGCTGCGGCGCCCGGTCTGACGACATCCAGCGCAGGCGCACTTCACCGGGACCGAGGCCACGCCGCCGCCGAACGCAGGTTTAAGCCCTGTCAAATCTTGTTCCACCAATGAGATGCGACGGTCGCGGATAACTGACCCGAACAGATGGTGTAACTGCCCGCGCCGCATGCGATGGGGGAGTACTGTTGTGTGTGACAGCGCGCAATTGCAGCCCTACGGAACGCAAGCGCGACGCCATGCGCTTGCGTCCGGGCCTTGACCGCTCGCCGGGCGAGCCGATAAACACCCGGCACCCCACGGTGCCGCGCCTCGCTCGAGCCGCTTTCGCCATCCATCGTCCGTCACGGCCGCCCCGGGTCGTGCCTCGGCCACTCGCAAGATGAGGTGACCTGTGGGCAGATCCCGCGCTGCAGCCGTGACCATCGTGCTCGCCACTGGCTTCGCGCTTGCGTCTTCCGCTGACCTCGAGGTCGCCGGGGCACAACCGGCGCCGGGTCCCGCGGCGCGAACCCGCGAACAGGACCCGGCGACGCTCGCATCGTTCACCGACCCCAGCCCGGTCTACACCACTCCCGTGGCCATCCGGCCCCTCTACCTCACGCCCACGCCCGAGCCCACGTTCGGCACGCAGATCATGCGCATCACGAACGACGCGGGACGGCCGCTGCAGCTCCTGCCCGGCTGGTGGGGCAGCGACGCGCGTCACGTGTACTCGAAGCAGCAGCCCTGGAACTCCGACAACACGCTGCTCGACCTCGAGAACCACGGTGGTGGCGAACCCTCGACGCTGATCCTGGACGGCAACACGTTCGCTCCCAGGCTCGCGCGTTGCCCGGATTTCGAGCACTACGACTACCGCTGGCATCCGAGCCCCGCGCACCCGCACGAACAGATCAACGTGGATCGCGCCGGCTCGGGGCTCGAATGGTTCGACGTGACGACGTGCATCCGCACGCGCGCGTGGACGCTGCCGATCGCCGTGGACGGATTCGGATCGGGCGAGGGCAATCCCTCGAACGACGGGCGATTCGTGGCGTTGGGCAACGCCACCGCCATGGTCGTGGTGGACATGGACCCGCAACTGCCCTACGCGCCCTATCCCAACAAGCGCATCGGCCCCGTGTACACGTTTCCCCCGTGCAGCCTGGGGGTCACCTCGTGCACTCCGAGCAACCTGTCGGTATCGCCGTCCGGGCGCTACGTCGAGGTGAAGTACAGCGGCGCGGACTCGCTCGGCGACGTGCATCGGATCTACGAGATCGACCCCGTGACGCTGGCGTTGAAGCCGCACAACATGGCGGCCGGCTCACAGCGCTGCGGCTCGTTCGCGGCGAGGCCCAACGGCTGGGTCTACCCGGTGAAGCACGCCGACATGGCGCTCGACCCGTTCGATGCGAACGAGGACGTGATCATCGGCGGACGCGCGTGTCCCGGCTCGACGCTGGGCCACGTGGTCAAGGTGCGGCTCCGCGACGGGCGGGCCACGTCGCTCACCGATCCCGACAACGTGGCGTCCGTGTCGCACGTCTCCACGCGCAACCTGGACCGGCCCGGCTGGGCCTACGTGAGCTTCCTCGATGTGCCCGGCAAGCGCTTCAGCAACGAGATCATCGCGGTGAAACTGGACGGCAGTCTCGGCGTGGAGCGCTACGCGCACATGCACAGCGCCGCGTCGGGCTGCTACCGCTGCGAGGCGCACCCCGTGCCCTCGCGCGACGGCCGCCGCGTCCTGTTCGCCAGCAATTGGGCGTCGAACTGCGGCACGAGCTGCGGCCCGGTGAGCGACATCAAGGACTTCATCGTGTGGAACCCGGGAGCGTACGCCGTCGCGTCAACGCCCACGCCGGTGACCGCGCCGGGCGTGGCGCTCGCCGAGATCCGCCCCAATCCCTCGGACCGCCTGCCGACGGTGATCTACACGCTCGCGAGCTCCGCCCCCGCCACGCTCGAGCTGGTGGACGTGGCGGGCCGCCGCATGTTGTCGGAGGACCTGGGCGCGCCGGGACCGGGGCAGTACGAGCGGAACCTCGCCCGGCATCCTGGCCCGCGTGCCGGGCTCTATTGGCTGCGCCTGAGGCAGGGAACGAACGTGGTGACGCGGGTGATCGTGATCACGCAGTGATGGGGCTTCGCGATCCGAAGTTGACTCCTACTGATTCCCCATGAACATCGGCGTCTCCCCCAGCGCCCGCACCAGCCCCATCCCCCCGCTCCCCTGCGCCGTCTCCTCGTTGCGCTTGTCCCATGCCTCGCGCGATTCGCGCACCAGCGTCGGCAGCTTCTTCGACGAGAGCCCCGAGTTCAACGCCGGCAGCTCCTTCGCCAGCATCGCCGAGAGGTCCGCCTCGCCCTTCCGGAGCTCGGCCTCGAGCACGTCCGCCAGCGCGATCTGGCCGTTCGTCGGCCGGCCATCGTAGCCGTTGACCTTGCCGTAGAGGCCGCCCAGGTGCTCACGCAACTGCTCCTCGCCCGTCAGCCGGCCGCCTTCCTTGGCCGCCACCAGCGTGCCGCGGAAGCGCTCCATGCGGTCGGCGAACGCCGTGAGCTTCATGGCCAGCGCGTCCCTCCCCAGTGCCTTCGCGCGCACGCGCGCCGAGTCGCGCATGGCCTGGATGCCCTCGACCGTGTAGGTGAGCTCGGCGAGCCGGCCGTAGAGCCGGTTCACCAGCTTCACCTGCACGGCGCGGTCTTCGGCGCTGTGCGTGGAACGTGGGTCGGCCACCAGCGAGAACGCGGTGGTGAAGGTCTCCTTGTTCCTGGTGAGCTTCGCCGTGTACGAGCCCGCCGCGGCGCGCGGCCCGTAGAACGCGTACTGGTTCGGCACCAGGTTCGCCGCCGGCGGCAGCTTGGGGCCCTTCAGACGCATCGGCCACTCCACGCGATTGATCCCGCGCCTGCGGCCGCCGTTCAACGTGGCAAGCTTCTTCCCGGATTCGTCGAACACCTCCAGCTTGAGGTCGCCGATCAGGTGCCGCTTCTTCAGGTAGTAAGTGATGATCGCGGCCTCGGGCAGTGGGTCGCCCGCCCAGTCCGTACTGCCCGCGAACCGCTGCTCCTGGCGCGGGATCACCAGCACGCTCGGTCGCGTGGCGAGGAACGCGGTCTCGGCCGAGAGCTTCTCGCGCGTCAGCGAGCGGAGCGGCGAGAGGTCATCCAACACGTAGATGCCGCGGCCGTGCGTGGCCACCAATAGATCTCCCTCGCGCGGATGGAGCGCCAGGTCGCGCACCGCCACGTTGGGAATGCCCGCCTTCACTTGCGCCCACTGCTTGCCCCCGTCGATCGTTGCGAACAAGCCCCACTCGGTGCCCAGGTAGAGGAGTTCCGGGTTCACGGGGTCCTGGCGCACCACGTGCGCATAGCCCTTGATCCCGGGCGTCGCCAGCGCCGACCATGTCGAGCCGAAGTCGCGCGTGACGTACACGTATGGCGCGAAGTCGCCGAGCATGTGGCCGTCGGCGGTCACGTGACAGGTGGCGTCATCGAGCGGTGAAGGCGACACACACGTGATCCACGTGAACGGCGGCAGGCCGGGCAGGTTCCTGGTCACGTTCGACCACGACCTGCCGCCGTCGCGCGTCACTTGAACATTGCCGTCGTCGGTGCCCACCCACACCACGTTCGCGTTCTTGGGCGACTCGCCGATCGCGAACACGGTGCAGTGGTTCTCGGCGGTGGAGTTGTCGATGGACAACCCGCCGGACTTGTCCTGTTGCTGCTTCAACGGGTCGTTCGTGGTGAGGTCGGGCGAGATCTTGTCCCACGCGTCACCCATGTCGCGCGTGCGGTAGAGGAACTGAGCACCCATGTAGAGCGCGCCGCTCGGTCCCACGTGCAGTGGGGCGTTCCAGTTGAAGCGCAGCATCGGGTCGCCCGCGCCGCGCAACGGCTGGATGTCCTTCGTCTCGCCGGTCGAGAGCCGCACGCGCGACAGGTGGCCGCCCTGATACTCGCAGTAGATGACGTCCTGGTCGTTCGCGTCGGGGAACGCCCAGAACCCGTCGCCCCCGAGCAGGCTCTCCCACAGCCGGTTCGGCACGCCGCCCGAGCGCGTGCTCGGCCCCGACCAGGTGCCGTTGTCCTGGAGCCCGCCGTAGACGTTGTAGGGCACGCGCATGTCGTGGCTCACGTGATAGAACTGTCCCACCGGGATGTTCTGGCACGGCCGCCAGCTGTTGCCACGGTCCAGCGACAGGTACACGCCGCCGTCGGTGCCGATGGCCAGGAACTCGGTGTTCTTGGGATCGATCCACACGGCATGCAGATCGCTGTGGTACGGCGCGCCCCCGAATCCGGCGCCCGTGCGAGCAAACGTCTTCCCGCCGTCCTCGCTGACCGACAGGTTCAGGCCGCCCTTGTAGACGCGGTCGAATTTCTTTGGATCAGCCACCACGTCCGCGAAGTAGAACGGCCGCCAGGTCACGTCCTGGTTCGAGTCATTGCCCTTCTCCCAGTGTTCGCCGGCGTCGTCGCTCTTGTAGAACGCGGTGGTCTTCGCTTCGACCACGGCGTACACGCGGCTCGCGCGCGCGGGCGACACCCCGATGCCGATGCGGCCCAGCTCGCCGGCGGGCAGGCCGTTCGAGAGCTTTCGCCAGGTCTTGCCGCCGTCGGTGCTCTTGTAGAGCCCCGAGCCGGTGCCGCCCGAGGCGAACGTCCACGGCTGGCGGCGCACGGTCCACATGGCGGCGTAGAGCACGTCGGGATTCTGCGGATCCATCGCCAGGTCGGCCGCTCCCGTGCGCGCGTCCACATACAGCGTCTTGGTCCAGCTCTTGCCGCCGTCCGTCGTGCGGTACACGCCGCGCTCGGGGCTGTCGGCGAACAGCGGGCCCGTGGCCGCCACCAGCACGGTCTCGGGCCGCGTCGGGTGAATGACGATGCGCGCGATGCGCTCGCTCTGCTCGAGCCCCATGCGCTTCCACGAATCGCCGCCGTCCGTCGTGCGGTACACGCCGTCGCCATAGCCGACGCTGTTGCGCGCCCACGTCTCGCCCGTGCCCACCCACACCTGCTTCGGATCCCTCGGCGACACACGGATGGCGCCGATGCTCATCGCGTGCTGATCGAACACCGGCTTCCAGGTGGTGCCGTCGTCCTTCGACAACCACACGCCGCCGCCCGCCGTGCCCACCCACAGGGTGTTCCGCTCGCCGGACACCCCGTCCATGCAGGTGATGCGACCGCTCATGACTCCAGGGCCCAGATGACGTGCGCGCAGCCCTTCGAACGTGTCGGAGTCGAGCTTCCAGTCGTCCGCGGCCCGCGCGGGTGAGGTGCTGACGGCGGCAAGCAGGCAGAGCGTGGCGATCCAGCGCACCCGCGTGCGCGCCGAGCGGCTCGTCGTCATGACGGGGGACCTCGCGAGTGTGGAGCGTGGGGATAGCCCTGCGGCGCGGCCCGCGTCACCCGATCGAGGTGCGGAGCCGCGCCGCCAGGACGGCCTGTTACTTCTTCTTCTTGGCCGTGGCCTTCGCGTCGGCCTTCCTCACCGCCTCGGCCTTCGCGGTAACCGCCTTGGCGGCAGCGGCCTTGGTGGAGTCGGTCGCGGCGGCGACGGCCGGCATGACGAAGCGGCTGTCGTCCAGGGCCACGTTCACCTCGATCTTGCTGAATGTCATTCGCTGCTTCTGCGGCATCCCCTTCGCGCCCTGCTCCATGGTGAATGGCATCATGTAGCCCTGCACGTCCTTGTAGTCGGAGAACGTGCTCTCCCCCTCGATCTCGGTGCCGCGCCGTTTGACCTTGCCCTCGTTCCTCACCAGCAGGTAGGTCTCGGCGTCCAGGTACTGGTACTCGATATTGCCGTTCTTCTTGGTGATCTTGAGCTTGTAGGTGTCGGCGCCCTCGACGGGCTCCTTCCCCACCAATTCGACCGTGTGGCCCTTGGTCTTCCAGTCCACGAGCGCGCCGTCGAAGTCAGCGTCGTCCTGCGCTTCCTTGTTGTCCTCGTCGGTGCTCGGCTCGGGATCCTTCTTGCCCATGAACGGCATGACGGACCAGCCCTTCTCGCCGTCGAATGCCTGGACGCCGGTCATACCCTGCACCGTGAACTCGATGCGGCGCTTGCCGGGCCGCTTGCGCTCCAGGGTGATGGGCGCTTCCATGCCGGGGCCCATGGTCATCGTGCCGGAGACGCGCATGGAGTTGAGCGCCTTGATCTTCTCGAGACCGCCCATGGTCTCGAAGTGCTTGGCGAGGATCTCGTCCACCGTCTGCGCCTGTGCGACGGGTGCGAGCAACAGTCCGAGGGCGAACAGGGGGAGCAGCTTGCGGAACATTCGAGTGAACCTCCTGGAACGTGGGTGGTCGCGCGCGGGGAGGCGCGCCGAAGCGGCGGCAAGTGAGCCTAAGCGGGGAGGGTACGGCAGCCGCATCAGCACGCACCAGCGCAGGCGGGCGGGCTACGGGCGCGGCGCAGCCATCGGCCCTTGACGGCGCTCGGACTTTTGCCCGGCCGCCGGTGGCTTCTCCAGACGTTCGAGCAGCCGGGCCACGGCGGCCCGCTGCTCGTCTGCGCCGGCCTCCCAGCGCGCAGCGTGGGCGCGGAGCAGGGAGGCGCGCGCATCGTCGTCGCGGCCCAACAGCAACAGCGCCGCGCCCGAGAGCGTGTAGCCCGCGGCCGCCTCGGGGTAGAGCCCGATGAGCTTCTGCGCCACCTCGAACGCGCGCGTGCCGTTGCGCAGCACCAGGTGGGCTCGTCCCTGCGCCTCCAGCAATCGCCCGTCGGCGGGTGCCAACCGCGAGGCCCGTTCGAATGCCGCGTCCGCGGAATCCGCCAGCACCGCGTTGCCCTCGCCCGCCGCGCGCGCCGCGCGTGCCTTGCCCAATCGCTCCAGGTTCGCGGCGCGGCCACCGGTCCTTGACGGCGCGCGGACGTTTGCCCGGCCGCCGGCGGTTGCCCCAGTCGCACGAGAAGTCGGGACACGGCGGCGCGTTGCTCGCCCGCGTCGGCCTCCCAACGCGCGTCGCGGGCGCGGAGCAGCGAGGCGCGC